>NZ_JBVHYH010000006.1:44570-127929 GCF_055569135.1 Kitasatospora sp. NPDC029367 | reverse complement strand
TCCCGCCCCCCCCCCCCCCTCCCCCCCCCCCCCCCCCCCCCTCCCCCCCCCCCCCCCCCCCCCCCCCCCCCCCCCCCCCCCCCCCCGCTTCCGTACACCTTCTTCCACCCGGTGCGGCCCGTGTCCCCCACCGGGTTCCGACCGCACCCCTGCTGAGACAAGTGTCACCAGCCGTGTCCGGTCCCTTGGGAACCGGACCGGGGCGAGCTACGGTCGTAGAGGTGGGACGCGCGCACGCGCTCCCACCGGACACATGAACGAGCAGGCGGGTTGCCCACCCACCGTGTGCTCCCGATAGCATCCACCGGGACAGCAAGCCGTCCCTCTATTACCGATCCCGCGGTGGCCCCCGTCCAGCGGCCATGATCCCCCGCGACAAAGGTCTTCGATGCCCATCAGCCCGTCCCCTCACACCTCCGTCACGGACCGCGATGCCCTCGCAGCCCCGACGGCCGGTCGGCGACCCCGCGTGACCATCGCGCGCGGAGCCACCCCCTGGTTCGTCCCCACCCTCGCCACGGCCGCCGTGACCACCGCCCTCACCCGGCGCAACGGCAAGTGGGCCCTGGCCGCGGTACCGGCCTGCGCGCTCGGCGCGGGCATGCTGTGGTTCTTCCGCGACCCCGAGCGTGAGATCGGCACCGGCAGAGTCATCTCCCCCGCCGACGGCGTGGTCCAGAGCATCGACGCCTGGCCGGACGGCCGCACCCGGGTCGCGATCTTCATGAGCCCGCTCAACGTCCACGTCAACCGGGCGCCCCTGCCGGGCACGGTGACGTCGGTCGAGCACGTCGCGGGCGGCTTCGTGCCGGCCTTCAACAAGGACAGCGACCAGAACGAGCGGGTCGTCTGGCACTTCGAGACCGAGCTCGGCGACATCGAGATGGTGCAGATCGCGGGGGCCGTGGCCCGTCGCATCGTGCCGTACGTGACCGCCGGAACCAAGGTCGAGCAGGGCGACCGGATCGGCCTGATCCGGTTCGGCTCCCGGGTCGACACCTACCTGCCGGCCGGCGTCGAGGTCGGCGTCGAGGTCGGCCAGAAGACCACAGCCGGGGTGACGCGCCTTGACCGTGACTGATCCTGAAACAATCGTCGGCCTGGACGACGAGGAGACGGCCCTGCGCCGTCGCCGCTGGGCGCGCGACCGTGAGCTGCGCGCCCCGCGTTCCCCGCAGCACCTGTCCACCGCCGACTTCCTGACCCTGGGGAACGCCGTCTGCGGCTTCCTGGCGATCTACTCGATCACCACCGGGGTCCTCGTCCCGCACATCACCAACCCGGACGCCGCTCCGGACCGGCACAGCGCCGCCACCGCGGTGACACTGCTGCTGATCGGCTCGATGTGCGACCTCTTCGACGGCCTGGTGGCGCGGAAGCTCCGCTCCTCCGCCCTCGGAGCGGAACTCGACAACCTGGCCGACCTGATCAGCTTCGGCATCGCGCCGGCCTACTTCGTCGCCGTCTGGGGCATGGTCTCCCAGGGCTCCAACACCAAGCTCTCGGCGCTGATCGCGCTGACCGTGCTGCTCGCGGTGGTCCTGCGGCTGGCCCGCTTCTCGGCCGTCAAGATGCGGCCCGGGGTGTTCCAGGGCATGCCCTGCCCGATGGGCGCGATGACGGTCATCGCCATCGTGCTGCTCGACCCGCCGTTCCTGCCCGGTCTGCTCGCCATCTTCGGCGCCGCGTACCTCATGGTCAGCCGGATCGAGTACCCCAAGCCGCAGGGGCTGCTGGCCACCGCCACGCTCTGCTGGGTCGTCGTGGCGATCGGCTGCCTGGCCGCCTGGGCGACCGGGCTGCCCGGGGGCGACACCCTGATGCACATCGGCGCCTTCGCCCAGATCACGCTCGCCGCGATGGCGCCGCTGCTGGTCATCCGGCGCAAGGTCGGGCAGAAGGTCGGCGACGTCCGCGCCCGGCGGGCGGAGTCGCGGCTCGGCTGAACCGCCGCGTGACGTAGTGACGTACGGAGGGCCCGGAACCATCAGGTTCCGGGCCCTTCGCGTTGCTTCTGGGGGGTCTGCGGTCCTTGCTGGGAGGGTCACGCCCCGCCGGTGTGGACGCTGAACGCCGAGCGGCGGGCCGCCCGGGCCACGCCCGGGTCCGGGTGCACGCCGGAGACCGCCGTCAGCACCGAGGCCGCCCGGGGGTGCCCGGACTGCCGGGCCCGGGCGAACAGCCGCACCGGGTCACCCGCCGAGGCGCCCTCGACGTGCCCCACCAGCAGCTCCGTCTCACCGTGGTCCAGCACCGCCGCCGCCGTGTCCACCCACAGCCAGGCCGCGTCCTCGGCGCCCAGCACGTCCGCCGGGGCGACCCCCTCGTCGGACCGCTCGGCCAGCCAGAGCAGCGCGTACGGGCGCAGCACCGGCTCGTCCACCGCCGCCCGCACCGCCTGCTCGGCCGGACCGCCCGCCACCCTCAGCGCCTCGAAGGCCAGGCCGCGCACCAGCGCGTCGTCGCCCTGGGCCGCGTCCAGCAGCTCGGCCACCGCGCGGTCCGCCGGGCGGGCCGCCACCCAGGCGCGGAACTCCGCCCGGGCCGGGCCCGGCGAGTAGTCCGCGCAGGCGTTCAGCAGCTCGAAGGCGCTCTGCTCGATGTGCCCGGCCGCGGTCTGGGCGACGGTGCAGATCTCCTCCAGCTTCGCCCGCACCGCCCAGTGGCCCAGCGGGGACAGCTCGGCGGCGTCGTCGCGGCGCACCACGGCGCCGACCGCCGTCAGGCCGTCCAGCATCCAGTCCAGCACCGCGGCCACGTCGGAGGGCGCGGCCGGGGTGTCGATCTGCGGCGCCCGGCAGGTGCCGCGGACCGCGGACACCGCCGAGGCGGCGTGCGGCACCGGCGACAGGCCCGGATTGCCCAGCCCGGCCCCGACCCGGCGCTCGTCCAGGCCGCGGCGCAGCAGCTCCAGCAGCTCGCTCTCGGCCACCGGGCCGTCCACCAGGTGCAGGAAGGACAGCAACTGCGGGGCCTGGTCCACGGCCTGGCCGGCCAGGACGGCGAACACCCCGCGCAGCGCGGCGGGCGGCACCGGGGCGAGCAGCGTCCAGGCGTCGAACAGCCCGGACCAGCCGCGCACCACGGCCTCGTCGTCGTGCTCCCAGGCGTGCAGGCGCCAGCCGGGGCCCGCTCCGCCGTCCCGGGCCTCCACCAGGCCCACCAGCAGGGCCTGGCCCCAGGCCTTGGCCGCCGCGCCGACCGTCATGGCCAGCGCCCGGCCGGCCTCACGGGCGTCGTCCGGGAGCAGCTCGCCGCGCTTGTCGACCTCCGCCAGCTCCCCGGCCCAGCGGGCGATCCGGACGGCGTCCACCAGCATCCGACGGGCCAGCGGGGCCAGCTCGGCCGGCGCGGGGAAGCCCTCCGGCACCGGAACCCGGCCCCGGCCGGGGGCCGGGGCGGGACCACGGCGTCGGGGTACGGCGGCCCCGCCCGGCCTGCCGCCGGAGGGCCGTTGGGCCGTACCGGGGAGACGGGTCACCGTCGCACCGGTACCGATCGTCGGCGGGAGCGGGGCATCACGGTCGCGCGGGTTCCGAGACGTCACGTCGAGCAGTCTTCCCCTTGTACCGGCCTTCTGTCACATCCGGTTGCCCGTACGACCGCTCGACCGGGGGCGGCACCTCCGCAAGATCGGGCAACAGAGGCAAACCGCCTGGCCGGAAACGTGTGGCGGGGTCATGCCAGGGGGGTGGTGGGGCGTTGCCCTGGCCGGTTGGGTGGTCACGCTGCGTGTGGGGGTGGGGGCGGTGGGTGGTTCTGCGGGCGTGCGGGAGGGGCGGGGTGCGGTGGAAGCGGAGGGCTGTGATCCGGCCAGGTGGCATGTGCCGGTGGGGGGCAGTGCTGCACCGGAAGTCGGCGGGGTCGACTTCCGGTGCAGTGGGGGTGAGGGGAGGGGGAGGGGGAGGGGGGATCTGCTGAGGGGGTTCGGGAGCAAGGTTTGCCCCTGAGGGCGGGGCGGGGCTGGGGTCAGAGCAGTGGGGTCAGCCAGCGGCGGAGGAGCTCGGTGTAGTGGTCCGGTGCCGAGTTCCAGAGGGCCGCGTGCTCGGCGCCCGGGAAGCGCTGGAGGTTGACCACGTCGTGGCGGGCCGCGGCCAGGCGCTCCACCGTGCCGATCGGTGCGATCGTGTCGTCCGGGCTGTGCAGCACCAGGGTCGGGACCCGCAGGTCCGCACCCTCCGCCAAGCGGGAGAAGTCCGCCAGGTCGACGCCCGTACGGCCCTGCGCGGCCAGCGCGCCGAGCTCGGCGGAGACCCCGGTGAAGCCCGCCCGGGCGGCGTCCCGGCGGGCGGCCGCGGGCAGGTCCAGGACCGGCGAGTCCAGCACGATCCCGCTGATCGCGTGCGCCCAGGCCGACCGCGCCGCCGTCTGCAGCACCGTCGTCGCACCCACCGACCAGCCGTACAGGATCACCCGGCCCGCGCCGTGGTCCAGGGCCAGCCGCATCGCCGACTCGACGTCCCGCCACTCCGTCTCGCCGAAGTGGCTGTAGCCGTCCGGGGAGGCCGGGGCGCCCTCGTCGCCGCGGTAGGTGACCACCAGCGCCGGCAGCCCCAGACGGTGCAGGGCCGGCAGCACCGAAAGGGTCTGCCCGCGGTCCGCCTCCGGGCCGTGGACCAGGATCACCCAGGTGCCGCGCTTGCCGCCGAGCAGCCAGACCGGCAGCGGGCCCAGCTCGCCCTCGGCCACGGTGTCGGTGAAGGCCAGGCCGAGCGCCGAGGTCGGATCGCCCAGGTACACGCGCGGAGTGAAACGGACCTCCGTGCCGGGCGTCAGCGTGCCCCGGTCCGCCCGGACCAGGCGCCGGGTGACGCCCTGCGCGTCACTGTGCAGGACCTCCTCCACCACGGCATGCCCGCCGTCCGCCCACTCCACCGCCCAGCGGCCGGGCCGCAGGCTCTCCGGGCGCCGGCTGAACGTCACCCGCCCCGCCGCCAGGCTCTGCACCAGCACCGGCCCCGAACCCTGGCCGCCGGCGGTTGGGCCCGCACCCGGACGGACCATCCGCTCGGAAGCCCGACGGCCGACGACCAGGACGGCGGCCCCGGCGGCGGCTCCGGTGGCGGCCGCCACGACGGCTGCGGTTCTCCAACGCATATCGATCCCCGCTCTGTTCACGGACCTGGACGGTGTTCGAGGACCAGTCCACAAGGGGCCTGGCGGGGCGGCCACTGGGCTGGGCCGTCTGGGGGCCGGGGGCCGCTGCGCGGGGCTTTGGTTGGGGGGTGGGCTCTCGGGAGGGTGGGTTGGTCCGGGGGCGGTTCCGGGGGTGGGCGCTCCGGGGGCTGGATGATTTTCAGACCGCCGACCCTCATCGAGGGGTGCTGGGCGCCGTTGGCGGTCTGAAAATCACCCGTCACGCCCCCTTCCGCACCCACCCCCTCCACCGCCCCCTCCCGCAGCGCGTCCCTCTCGCCTGGGTCGGGTGGGGGGAGGGGGGTGGTGGGGGTGGGTGGGTGAGTGCGGGTAGGTGGGTGGGGGTGGGGGTGGGGGGTGGCGTGTGTGTGGGGGGGTTGGTGTTTGTGGGGTGGTGTGGTCAGACGGGGATGGTGGGGTGGTGGGTGCTGAGGAGGTGCCAGAAGCGGGGGGTGAGGGGTGGGGTGGGGGTGGTGGGGTGGGTGGTGGTGCCCCAGTGGGAGGGGATGTGGTGTTCCTGGTGGAGGACGGGGAGGACGGCGGCGAGGTCGGGTTCGGGGACGGGGACGAGGTGGGCGATCGGGCGGAGGTGGGGTTGCCAGCGGCCGGCCACGCATTGGCGGAGCAGGGTGTCGAGGGCCTCGCGGCGGCCGGTGGCTTCGATCAGTTCGGTGAGGCGCAGACCGAGGACCTGGGCGAGGGCGTGGGTCTGGTCGGGGTCGCCGTCCCAGTGGCCGGTCAGTTCGGCCTGGCGGTAGGTGGGGAGGGGGATGCCGACCCGTTCGGCGACGGTCTCCGGGGGGAGTTCCCGGGCGAGGCGGTGGTCGCGCAGGGTGACCGGGGGGCCGGGCATCAGGGCGGCGGCCGGGCACCAGAGGGCGCGGGCGAGGGCGATGAACTCGGTCTCGCCGGGGCGCAGCACGCCGTCCTCCCAGGCGAGGACGTGGCCGGGGAGCAGTCGGACGCCGTGTGCGGCCATGCCCTCGGCGACCTGCTCGGGGGTCAGCCCTAGGCCGGTTCGGTGGGCCCGGGCGGCCTCCGGTGAGAACGGCACCGGGGTGGGGGCGGCGGCGGGGGGCTTTCTGCGGCGCATGGCCGAACCGTAGGCGTGGCTCGCGGCGCGGCCCCAGCCGCCGAACGCACGAAGCGGGGGCGCCGGGCCCGTCGTGGGGCTGGGCGATCGCACAGGGCGGGGGCGGGCGTGTCGTGTGACCAACCCCTCCGTGACCTCGGTTGACTCCCGGTTCGGGCGCGTGATGGGATCCTGGGGCCAAACGGAGGCATGGAGAGGAAGCCGGTGCGAGTCCGGCGCGGTCCCGCCACTGTCACCGGGGAGCACGCTCGGAAAGTGCCACGGCGGCCCGTCAGGGGCCGCTGGAAGGCCCGGGGGTGCGTCGGACCCGGAAGCCAGGAGACTCTCGCCCCCGGTACGTCGATCCAGGGCGCGGACCCTGAGTGAGGACACCCACGCGATGCAGGCTGCCCCGCCCGGTTGGATTCCCAGCCTTTCGTTGTTGTGCGCCCGCTGACCCGGGCCGCCGCCTTCGGCCTGGGCGCGCTCGCGGGCTACGCCGCCGACGCCCGGTACGCCGACCCGCGCCGCGGGCACCCCGTCGCCCTGTTCGGCACGGCCGCGGGGCGGCTGGAGCGGCGGCTGTGGCGCGACGGCCGGGCGGCCGGTGCCGGGTACACCGCGGTGTGCGTGGGTGCGGTGGCGGCCGGCGCGCTCGCTCTGGACCGTACGGTCGGGCGCCGTCCGCTGGGCCGGGCCGCGTTAGCGGCGGGGGCGACCTGGACGGTGCTCGGTGGCACCTCGCTGACCCGGGAGGCCCGCACCATCGGACGCTCGCTGGCCGTCGGCGATCTGACGGCGGCCCGGGAGCGGCTGCCGCACCTGTGCGGGCGGGATCCGAGTGCGCTGGACGGGCAGCAGATCGCCCGGGCGGTGGTCGAGTCGGTGGCGGAGAACACGGCGGATGCCGTGGTGAACGCGCTGGTCTGGGGCGCTTTGGCCGGTACGCCGGGGCTGTTGGCCTTCCGTGCGGTGAACACCCTGGACGCCATGGTGGGCCATCGCTCGCCCCGCTACGCCCGCTTCGGTTGGGCCTCGGCCCGGCTGGACGACGTGGCGGGCTGGCCGGGTGCCCGGCTGACGGCCCTGCTGACGGTGGCCGCCGCGCCCGAGCCCCGGACCGCCTGGCGGGTCTGGCGCCGGGACGGTTCCGCGCACCCGAGCCCGAACGCGGGCCAGGCCGAGTCGGCCTTCGCGGGGGCGGTCGGGGTCCGGCTGGGCGGGACGTTGCAGTACGGGGAGCGGGTGGAGCACCGGCCGGTCCTGGGTGCGGAGTTGCGGCCGGTGACGGTGGACGACATCGAGCGGGCCTGCACGCTGTCCCGGCGGGTGGGCGCGCTGGCGCTGGGTACGACGGTCGCGGGGCACGTCCTGCTGCGGATGCTGATGAGGAAGAAGGGTGGGGCATGAGCGAGCGCAGCGAGTTCATCATCGGAGGGTGCGCGTTGTGCGGGGCGGGCGAATGAGCGAGCGCAGCGAGTTCATCATCGGAAGGTGCGCGTTGTGCGAAGCGCCTGCCGAGCGTAGCGAGGCGGGCGCATGAGCAACGCACTGTTGGTCGCGGGGACGACCTCGGACGCGGGCAAGAGCGTGGTGACGGCCGGGATCTGCCGTTGGCTGGCCCGGCAGGGTGTGCGGGTGGCCCCGTTCAAGGCGCAGAACATGTCGCTGAACTCCTTCGTCACCGCCGACGGCGCCGAGATCGGCCGTGCCCAGGCGATGCAGGCGCAGGCCGCCCGGGTGGAGCCGGAGGCGGCGATGAACCCGGTGCTGCTCAAGCCGGGCGCGGACGGCCGCAGCCAGGTAGTGCTGCTCGGCAGGCCGGTGGCCGAGGTGGGCGCGCTGGACTACCGGGAGCGCAAGCCCGTCCTGCTGGAACGGGCGCTGGAGTGTCTGGCCGATCTGCGCGCCCGCTACGACGTGGTGGTGTGCGAGGGCGCCGGCTCCCCCGCCGAGATCAACCTGCGGGACCGGGACATCGCCAACATGGGGCTGGCCACGGCCGCCGCGCTGCCGGTGGTGGTGGTCGGGGACATCGACCGGGGCGGGGTGTTCGCGGCGATGTACGGGACGCTGGCGCTGCTGTCGGCGGAGGACCAGCGGCACGTGGCCGGCTGGTTCGTCAACAAGTTCCGCGGCGACGCCCGGCTGCTGGCGCCCGGGCTGGAGATGCTGCACGAGCTGACCGGCCGTCCGGTGCTGGGCACGCTGCCGATGCTGCCGGGCCTGTGGCTGGACGCCGAGGACTCGCTGGACCTGTCCACCGTGGTGGACCGGGTGGACGGGCGCGGGCCGCTGGGGGCGGACGTGCTGCGGGTCGCCGTGGTGCGCTTCCCGCGGCTGTCGAACTTCACCGACCTGGACGCGCTGGCCCAGGAGCCGGGCGTGCTGGTGCGCTGGGCGACCCGGCCGGAGGAGCTGGCCGACGCCGACCTGGTGGTGCTGCCCGGCACCCGGGCGACGGTGGCGGACCTCGCCTGGCTGCGCGAGCGCGGCCTGGAGCCGGCGCTCAGGGCGCGGGCGGCGGCCGGGCGGCCGGTGCTCGGGGTGTGCGGCGGCTACCAGATGCTGGCGCACTCGATCGAGGACGAGGTGGAGTCGAAGGCGGGTCTCGTCGAGGGGCTCGGGCTGCTGCCGACCCGAGTGCGCTTCGGTGTCGAGAAGGTGCTGGCGCGGCCGGTCGGCGAGGCGTACGGGCAGCGGGTCGAGGGGTACGAGATCCACCACGGGGTGGTGGACGTCGAGGGGGGTGTGCCCTTCCTGGACGGCTGTCGGGTCGGCTCGGTCTGGGGCACCACCTGGCACGGCGCGCTGGAGAACGACGGCTTCCGCCGTGAACTCCTGCGCGAGGTCGCCGACTTGGCGGGGCGGGCGTTCGTGCCGGCACCGGACACCTCGTTCGCCGAGGCGCGCGAGGCCCGGCTGGACCGGCTGGGCGACCTGATCGAGGAGCACGCGGACACCGACGCGCTGTGGAAGCTGATCGAGGGCGGGGTGCCGGCGGCCGGATCGCTGCCGTTCCTCCTGCCCGGAGCACCTGGGAGTGACGCATGAGTGAGGTCCGCTATCCGTTCACCGCGATCGTCGGGATGGCCGACCTGCGGCTCGGGCTGCTGCTGAACGCGGTCTCCCCGGCCGTGGGCGGCGTGCTGGTGCGCGGCGAGAAGGGCACCGCGAAGTCGACCATGGTGCGCGCGCTGGCCGGGCTGCTGCCCGCCATCGCCGTCGTGGACGGCTGCCGGTTCGCCTGCGACCCGGCCGGGCCGGACCCGCAGTGCCCGGACGGGCCGCACGCCGCCGTCGGGAGTCACGAACGGCCGTCCCAGCTGGTCGAGTTGCCGGTCGGTGTGGCCGAGGACCGGATCGTCGGCTCGCTCGACCTGGAGCGCGCGCTGGCCGAGGGCGTCAAGGCGTACGAGCCCGGACTGCTCGCCAAGGCGCACCGCGGGGTGCTGTACATCGACGAGGTGAACCTGCTCCAGGACCACGTGGTGGACCTGCTGCTGGACGCCGCCGCGATGGGCCGCTCCTACGTCGAGCGCGAGGGCGTGTCGGTGCGGCACGCGGCGCGGTTCCTGCTGGTCGGCACCATGAACCCGGAGGAGGGCGAGCTGCGGCCGCAGCTGCTCGACCGCTTCGGCCTGACCGTCGAGATCGCCGCCACCCGGGAGCCGGCCGAGCGCGCCGAGGTGGTCCGGCGCCGGCTCGCCTACGACGCCGATCCGGCCGGTTTCGCGGCGCGGTTCGCGGCGGAGGAGCGGGAGCTCGCCGAACACATCACCGCGGCACGGGAGTTGCTCCCGAAGGTCGAGCTGACGGATGTGGCGCTGCGTCAGATCACTGCGGTGTGCGCCGCGTTCGAGGTGGACGGGCTGCGCGCGGACATCGTGATGGCCCGCACCGCGGTCGCGCTGGCCGCCTGGGCCGGGCGGACGGAGGTGCTGGAGGAGGACGTCCGCAAGGCCGCCCAGCTGGCCCTGCCGCACCGGCGCCGGCGCAACCCCTTCGACGCCCCCGGGCTGGACGAGGAGCAGCTGGACCGCACCCTGGAGGAGCACGCCCAGCCGGAGGAGCCGGAGCCGGAGGACGACGGGCCGGAGGGTGACGGGGACGGCCCGGACGGCGGCGGTGACGGTGGCCCGGGGGGCGGCGGTCCCGACGGTGGCGGTGCGCCCGAGCCGGCCGACGGCGGCGCTCCGGAGGCGTTCGCTCCCGAGGACGCCGAGGCGCCCGAGCCGCAGCCCGTACCGGCCCAACACCCCTCCCCCGCACGGGAGTCGGCCCCGGTCGCGGCCGGGGACCCGTACCGGACGCGGCTGTTCACCGTGCAGGGCACCGGCCACGGCGCCCAGGGCCGCCGCTCCCCCGCCGAGACCACCGGCGGGCACACCGTCCGGGCCCGCCGCCCGCAGGGCACGCTGAGCCGGCTGCACCTGACCGCGACCCTCCAGGCCGCCGCGCCGCACCAGGTGGCGCGCGGGCGGGCCGGCCGGGCGCTGGTGCTGCACAAGGACGACTTCCGCGAACAGGTGCGCCAGGGACGGGAGTCCAACCTGGTGCTGTTCGTGGTGGACGCCTCCGGGTCGATGGCCGCCCGGCAGCGGATGACCGCCGTCAAGGGCGCGGTGCTGTCGCTGCTGATGGACGCCTACCAGCGCCGGGACAAGATCGGCATGATCACCTTCCGCGGCGCGGACGCCGAACTGGCGCTGCCGCCCACTTCCTCGGTGGAGGTCGGCGCCGCCCGGCTGGAGACGCTACCCACCGGCGGGCGCACCCCGCTGGCGGCCGGCCTGCTGCGCGCCCACGAGGTGCTGCGGGTCGAGCGGCTGCGCGACCCGAACCGGCGCCCGCTGCTGGTCGTGGTGACCGACGGCCGGGCCACCGGCGGGCGGGACGCGCTCGCCCGCTCCCAGCGGGCGGCCACCCTGTTCGCCGCCCAGGGCACCGCGAGCGTGGTGCTGGACTGCGAGTCCGGGCCGGTCCGGCTGGGCCTGGCCCGCACCCTGGCCGGGCTGCTCGGCGGCAGCGCCGTCAGTCTGGACGAGCTGCGCGCGGAGGGCGTGGCCTCGCTCGTCCGCGCGAACCGTTCGACCACTTCGATCCGAAAGGCGGCCTGAGCCGACATGCCCAAGGGTGTCCCCGAGAGCGTTCCCGACGACGGTCTGACTACCCGTCAGCGCCGTACCCAGCCGATCACCGCCGTGCACACCGGCCCCGGGAAGGGCAAGTCCACGGCCGCCTTCGGCATGGCGCTGCGGGCCTGGAACCAGGGCTGGTCGGTCGGGGTGTTCCAGTTCGTGAAGTCCGCCAAGTGGAAGGTCGGCGAGGAGAACGCGCTGCGCGTGCTCGGCGCCTCCGGCGAGGGCGGCACCGTCGACTGGCACAAGATGGGCTCCGGCTGGTCCTGGATCCAGCGCTCCGCCGAGCAGGAGATGACCAGCGAGGAGGCGGCCAAGGAGGGCTGGGAGCAGGTCAAGCGCGACCTCGCCGCCGAGACCTACCGCTTCTACGTGCTGGACGAGTTCACCTACCCGATGCACTGGGGGTGGATCGACCCGGAGGAGGTCGTCTCGGTGCTCAAGGACCGCCCGGGCAGCCAGCACGTCGTCATCACCGGCCGGTACGCGCCCGAGGCGCTGACCGAAGTCGCCGACCTGGTCACCGAGATGACCAAGGTCAAGCACCCGATGGACGCCGGCCGCAAGGGCCAGCGCGGTATCGAGTGGTGACCTCTTGAGCAACGTCCCGCGCCTCGTCGTCGCCGCGCCCTCCTCGGGCGCCGGCAAGACCACCGTCGCCACCGGCCTGATCGCGGCGCTCGCCGCGCGCGGGCTGGCGGTGTCGCCGCACAAGGTCGGCCCCGACTACATCGACCCGGGCTACCACGGGCTCGCCGCCGGGCGCCCGGGCCGCAACCTGGACGCCTTCATGTGCGGGCCGGAACGGATCGCGCCGCTGTTCCTGCACGGGGCGGCCGGGGCGGACGTCGCAGTGGTCGAGGGCGTCATGGGCCTGTTCGACGGGGCTTCCGGGCGGGGGGAGCTGGCCTCCACCGCGCACGTCGCCAAGCTGCTGCGGGCCCCCGTGGTGCTGGTGGTGGACGGCTCCTCGCAGTCCCGCTCGGTGGCCGCGCTGGTGCACGGTTTCGCCTCCTGGGACCCGCAGGTGCGGCTCGCCGGGGTGATCCTCAACCGGGTCGCCTCCGACCGGCACGAGCAGCTGCTGCGCGAGGCCCTGGAGGAGGGCTCCGGCGTGCCCGTACTGGGCGCGCTGCGCCGCTCGGCGGCCGTGGCCACGCCGTCCCGGCACCTCGGGCTGATCCCGGCGGTGGAGCGCTCGGCGGAGGCGCTGAAGGCCGTCGCCGACATGGGCGAGCTGGTGGCGGCTTCGGTGGACCTGGACGCGGTGCTGGAACTCGCGCGCACGGCACCGGACTTGGATGCCGAGCCGTGGGACGCTTCGGTCGAGGTGACGCCGGTCGGCGGACGGCCGCGGATCGCGGTGGCCGGCGGTGCGGCGTTCTCGTTCTCGTACGCCGAGAACGCCGAACTGCTCGGCGCGGCGGGCGCGGAGGTTGTCCCCTTCGACCCGCTGCACGCCACCGCACTGCCGGAGGGCACCGCCGGGCTGGTCATCGGCGGCGGCTTCCCGGAGTTGTACGTACGGGAGTTGAGCGGGAACGCCGAACTGCGGCGGGCCATCGCGGAGTTTGCGGCGGCGGGCGGGCCGATCGCCGCCGAGTGTGCCGGACTGCTGTATCTGGGGCGGGAGTTGGACGGCCTGCCGATGTGCGGCGTGCTGGACACCGAGGCCCGGATGACCGAACGGCTCACCCTCGGCTACCGGGAGGCCGTCGCCCTGCACGACTCCCCGCTCGCCCCGGCCGGCACCCGGCTGCGCGGGCACGAGTTCCACCGGACGGTCTGCGAACCGGGCGCCGGCGAGCACCCCGCCTGGGGCTGGCGCCTGCCGACCGGGCCGCGCACCGAGGGCTTCGCTGCCGGGAACGTGCACGCCTCCTACCTGCACCTGCACTGGGCCGGGGCGCCCGGGCTGGCGGCGTCGTTCGCGGGGGCCGCGGCGGCGTTCAATTCGGCTGCTTCCTGAGGGCTTTCCTCCTTAGGATGCGCGCATGCATGTGATCGTCCTCAACGGCGGCTCCAGCTCCGGGAAGTCGAGCATCGCCCGGCGCCTCCAGGAGCTGCTGCCGGAGCCCTGGCTGCACCTCGGCGCGGACACCATGGTGGACGCGCTGCCGCCGTGGCTGCTCGGCGGCGAGGAGGGCATCGGCGGTCTGACCGACGGGGACGGCACGGTGGCCGTCGGGCCGGTCTTCGCCCGGTTGGACGCCGCCTGGTCGGTCGGCGTGGCGGCGATGGCCCGGGCCGGGGCTCCGGTCCTGGTGGACGAGGTGTTCCTCGGCGGGGCCGCCTCGCAGCAGCGCTGGCGCACGGCACTGGAGGGCCTGGACGTGCTCTGGGTCGGCGTGCGCTGCGACCCGGCGGTGGCCGCGGCCCGCGAGGCCGCGCGCGGCGACCGGGTCGCCGGGATGGCCGCCGCGCAGGCATCGATGGTGCACGAGGGCGTGTCGTACGACCTGGTGGTCGACACCTCGCGGACCTCGGTGGCGGACTGCGCCGACGCCGTGCTCGCCCGCGTCACGGCCGCCGGATGAGCCCGCGCGGGCGACCCGTTGCGGTTGACTGTCCGGGGACACCCCCTTCCCACGGAGGC
This sequence comes from Kitasatospora sp. NPDC029367, assembly GCF_055569135.1. Classification (NCBI taxonomy): domain Bacteria; kingdom Bacillati; phylum Actinomycetota; class Actinomycetes; order Kitasatosporales; family Streptomycetaceae; genus Kitasatospora; species Kitasatospora sp. NPDC029367. The sequence goes on along the minus strand of NZ_JBVHYH010000006.1, from coordinate 113,984 downwards.
ACCCCCATGGCCAAGCAGTACGAGTACACCGCCGAGATCAACTGGACCGGCAACCGGGGCACCGGCACCAGCGACTACCGGGCCTACGCCCGCGACGTCGAGGTGTCGGCCGAGGGCCTGCCGGGCATCCCCGGCTCCGCCGACCCCGCCTTCCGCGGCGACCCGGCCCGCTGGAACCCGGAGCAACTGCTGCTGGTCTCGCTCGCCCAGTGCCATCTGCTGTCGTACCTGCACCAGTGCGCGGTGAACGGGGTCGTGGTGACCGCGTACGCGGACCGGCCGGCGGGCACCATGACCGTGACCCAGGAGGGCGTGCGCTTCACCTCGGTGGTGCTGCACCCGCAGGTCGAGGTCGCCGAGCCGGGGATGGTGGAGCGGGCGCTCTCCCTGCATGCGGCGGCGAACCGGGGCTGCTTCATCGCCAACTCGGTGAACTTCCCGGTGCGGCACGAGGCCGAGGTGACGGTCACGGTCGCGGGGTAGCGGCGGGCCGACGGGCCCCGGGGCGCGGACCCGGTCAGAGCGCCAGCGTCTGCCAGCCCCGGGTGATCTGCTCGTGCAGGGCGGCGGGGTCGGGGGCCGTCGACCGGGCCGCCGCCAGCGCCGCCAGCAGCGCCGTACCGTCCGCCGGGCGCCGGGCCGGGTCGATGGCCAGGGCGCGGGTGACGACGGCCGCGAGCTCCGGGTCGAGGGCCCGGACCGCCGCCAGCGCGGCGGGCTCGGGCCCGCTCTCCACGATCCGGCGGATCACCGCGCCTGTGTTGGTCGCCGCGAACGGGCTGACGCCGTACGCCGCGCAGACCACGCAGCATGCCCAGGCCCACACGTCGGCCGCCGGGCCGACCCGCTCGTCGCCGAACTGCTCCGGCGCCATGTACGTCAGGGTGCCCGGGCCGCCGCCGGTGGCGGTCAGCCGGGTGCCGTCCACGATCGCCGCGATGCCGAAGTCCAGCAGGCGCGGGCCGGCGGTGGTCAGCATGATGTTGGCCGGCTTGAGGTCCCGGTGCACCAGTCCGAGCCGGTGCACCCCGGACAGTGCCACGGCCAGCGCCAGGGCCAGGGCGTGCAGCGCCTCGGCGGAGCGGATCGGGCCCTGCTCGCGCAGGTGGGCGTCGAGCGGGCGGCCGTCCAGCAACTCCATGGCCAGGTACGGGCGTCCGGCGTCCACCCCGGTGTCGAGCACCCGGGCGGTGTAGGCGCCGGGGACCATCGCCAGCACCTCGGCCTCGCGCTGGAAGCGGCGCAACAGGTCGCCCTCGGCGAGGAGTTCGGGGTTGATGGTCTTGAGCGCGACCTGGGTGGCGGAGCCCTGCCGCTGGGCGAGGTAGACCGTGCCCATGCCGCCGGAGCCGATCCGGCCGAGCAGCTGGTAACCGCCGATCGTGCGGGGCTCGTGCGCGCCCAGCGGGCTGCCGACGGGCGGGGCGGACACCACCGGCGGGGCGGTCGGGGCCGGCGGGGTCGGCGGGGCGGGCGGGGTGAACTGCGGTGGGACGTACGGGCCCTGCGGCGCCTGCGGCTGGACGTACGGCGCATGCGGCGGGGCGGCCGGGGGCTGCGCGGTGGACGCGTACGGGTTCTGCCCGGCCATCGCGGCCTGGAACGCCTCGGCGGCCTGCGCCGCCTGGAACGCGCGTGCCTGCGGGTCCCCGGCCGCGGCCGCGCCGACCGGCTTGGGGTTGCGGCTCACCAGCAGGGCGACCACCTGGAAGACCAGGGCGGAGAAGAGCAGGCCGACCGGCAGCAGGAACACGCCGATCGCCGCGCGGAGCAGCGCCGGTCCGATCAGCCGGACCCGGGTCGACCCGGACGTCCAGACCTCCTCGGGCAGGCCGTTGGTCAGCAGCTTGCGCTGGGTCAGGTACCAGAGCACCAGCCAGAGCAGCAGGAGCACGACGAAGAGGGCGACGTACCAGGCCTGCGCCGAGGCCCGGGGAATGTGCCACTCGAAGGCGATGTACACGGACCTGTCGAGGTCGAACGGCCGGGAGAAGAGCTCGTAGCTGTGGAGGTCCTCGAGTCTCACCAGGAGGAGCGCCGCCACGCCGACGACCAGACCGATCGCCAGCTCGCCGAAGGTCGCGCCGAGGCCGCCCGGCGCACCCCCGGTCGCGTCCACGCCCGCGGCCGCCGACATCCTCCGGCGCGTGGCCGTCTGAGCGCGCACCAGCACCGGAAGCGTCGCCAGCCGCAGCAGCAACGCGACACCGGCCATGAGCACCAGTGCCATCTCCATCAAGTCCAGCATGTCTCCCCCTGCCTGATCGGGCAGGGGGAGTATAGGGGGACGCCCGGAACAGCGCCCCCTCGTCAACCCTCCTCACCCAGCAGAGCGGTGAGGTAGCGGTCGATCTCCCTGCGCAGCTCCTCCGGCATCGGCACGTGCCAGTGCCCGCTGCCCGCGGTCGCGTTGAACAGCACGCCGTCGCACCAGCGGACCAGCCGGCGGGCGTCGCCCTCGGGGTCGGTGGAGCCGGCTGCGGCGAGCAGGGCGGCGCCGAGCTCGGCGAAGCGGGCGCCCAACCGGTCGTAGACGACGCGTAGTTCGGGCCTGCGAGTGGCCTCCAGCGCGAGCTCCAGTCGGGCCAGGGTGAGCCTGCGACCGCTGGTGAGCGCCTGGAACAGCACCTCGGCGCCGACCTCGGCCAGCAGCGCGCGGGCCGGTGCGGCCGCCCGGGGCCGCTCGCCCTCGGCGAAGACCGGGTGGTCGGCGGTCTCCCGCTCGACGATCCGGTTGAGCACGAGTTCCAGCAGGGCGGCCCTGGTCCGGGCCAGGTTGGAGGTCGAGCCGACGGACAGGCCGGCGGCGTCGTCCACGGCACGGTGGGTGAGTCCGCGCAGGCCCGCCTCGGCGATCAGGTCGATGGCGGCGTCGGCGATCAGGGTCGGGCGCGGGGGCGTCAGGCGCGGGGGCGTCATGGGTTCGATCATGGCCTTTCCTCGGCGGCTACCCAACTCACTACAGTCGTAGTTTACGGCTCACTACACGTGTAGTACGGTGCTGAACAGTGACCACTACAGCTGTAGTGGCCAGGATCGTGGGAGAACAGGAGTCCCTCATGGGCCAGCACCGGGCGATCGTCATCGGCGGCGGCATCGGCGGCCTCACCGCCGCCCTCGCCCTGCACCGGCAGGGCATCCCCGCCACCGTCCACGAACGCGCCGCGAGCCTGGAACCCGTCGGCGCCGGACTCGCCCTCGCCCCCAACGCCCTGCGTGCCCTCGACCGGCTCGGCGTCGGGCCCCGACTACGCGCCCGCGCCACCGCCCACCCCGCCGTCGGCATCCGCCACCCCTCCGGCCGCTGGCTCGTCCGCACCACCAGCGCCGCCGTCCGGACCCGCTTCGGCGACACCGTCGCCGCCGTCGCCCGCGCCGAGGTGATCGCCGCCCTGGTCGACGCCCTGCCGGAGGGCACCGTCCGCACCGGCTCCCCCGCCACCGTCACCGACCCGGGCGACGACCGGCGGCCCGCCGTCGTCCGCACCGGCGAGGGCGACCAGGAGGCCGCGCTCGTCGTCGCCGCCGACGGCATCCACTCCGCCACCCGCGGCCTGCTCTTCCCCCACCACCCCGGCCCGCGCTACAGCGGCTTCACCACCTGGCGCGCCATCGTCACCCCCGACCGCCGACCGGCCGCCGCCGGTGAGGTCTGGGGCCCCGGCCGCCTCGCCGGTATCGCCCCGCTCGCCGAGGACCGGGTCTACGTCTACGGCGCCGCCCTCGCCCCGGCCGGCGCCCGCGCCACCGACGAACGGGCCGAACTCCAGCGGCTCTTCGGCGACTGGTGCGCCCCCGTCCCCCAGCTGTTCGCCCTCGCCGAACCCGACCGGCTGCTCCGCAACGACGTCCGGGAACTCGCCGACCCCCTGCCCGCCCACCACCACGGCCGGGTCGCCCTCCTCGGCGACGCCGCCCACGCCATGTGCCCCTTCCTCGGCCAGGGCGCCTGCCAGGCCATCGAGGACGCCCTCGTCCTCGCCTCCCCGCTCACCCCCGCCACCGACCCGGTCACCACCCTCCCCGCCTACACCGCCGCCCGGCTCCCCCGCACCACCGCCGTCGCCACCGCCTCCCGCCGCACCGGCAGCCTGGTCGCCCTCCACACCCCCGCCGCCACCCTCCTGCGCACCACCGCCCTCACCCTGGCCGGCCTCCTCCCCACCCGCACCCTCCTCGGCCGCACCACCGCGATCTACGACTGGCAGCCCCCGGCCCTCCAGGCGACGCCCTGAGGGCGGGCGCGGCCCGACAAGGAACGGCCAGATGTCGGTGGTGGTTGGGAGGATGGGCGGCATGACGAACTCCGGGCGGGCCATCGCGGATTACTGGGACGCGGCCGCGGCGGCCTTCGACGAGGAGCCGGACCACGGCCTGCGGGCGGCGGTGACGCGGGCGGCGTGGGGGCGGCGGCTGCGGGGGTGGTTGCCGGGCGGGCCGGTGGAGGTGCTCGACGTCGGGTGCGGGACGGGGTCGTTGGCCGAGCTGGTGGCGGCGGACGGGCACCGGGTGACGGGAGTGGACCTGGCGCCGCGGATGGTCGCGCGAGCCCGGGCGAAGCTGGCGGCGGCCGGACTGGCGGGGCGGTTCCTGGTGGGGGACGCGGGCGCGCCGCCGGTGCGGGCGGGCGGCTTCGACGTGGTGCTGTCGCGCCACCTGATCTGGACCCTGCCCGAGCCGGAGCGGGCGCTGCGCGCCTGGGTGCGGCTGCTGCGCCCCGGCGGGCGGCTGGTGCTGGTCGAGGGGCGCTGGCGCGAGGCGGGCGAGCAGCCGGCGCCGTACGTCGCCGGGGCGGAGCACCTGCCCTGGGGTGGCGGCGTGGGCGCGGACGAACTCGCCGCTGCGGTGCGCCCGTTGGTGGCGGAGCTGCGCGTCGAGCCGCTCAGCGGGGACGCGGAGCTGTGGGGCGGCCCGGTGGCGGACGAGCGCTACGCGCTGGTCGCTCAGCTCTGATCGCGCCTCGACTCACGGCCCGACCACCTCGCCGTGGTCGTCGCCGGGAAGTGGCCTGCTGAGCTCTGCCGTCAGCTCGGGATCCGCGAGCACCCGGGCGGTGGCGCGCCATTCGATCAGCACTCGACGCAGATCGGCGACCAACTCGCGTCGTTCGACGGCCGAAAGGTGCCTGAGCCAGAACAAGGCCGACTCACCCCGCACCCGTACCGAAGGTCCCGTTGAGTGGGTCGCGGCGGAAGCAGGCGGGGCAGCGGAGGCGGGTGTAGATCGCCACCGCGCCCATGCAGACGTCCTCGCGGCCGTCGAGCCGGGAGGCCGAGCCGGCCGGCTCGCCGCAGTCCGCGCAGCGGCGGTGGGGGCGGGCGGTGATCGAGCAGGCGCGGCAGACCAGGTGGGTGGGGTGCTCGGCGTGGACGACGACGGGCTGCGGGCCGCCGTGCAGCAGGTGGTCGCACCAGGTGCAGGACTCGTCCTCCTGCGCGGCGAGCATCCGTTCCCTGGTCTCCCGCTGCCACTTGGCCGCGTTCTGCAGCGGCACCTTCACCGGCGGCCCCCACCCGGCGGCGGCGAGCCACTGGGCGCCCTCCGCCCCGGCCGCCCGCAGCTGGTCGTCGACGGCGATGTCCCTGGGGGTCCTGTGCTTCATCGGGCGTCTCCTCCGGCGCGTCGTCCTGCTGGTCTAACGCGGCCGGGAGGTGGTGGTCACGCGAACGACCCGGCCGTCAGCCCAGGGGTTCGGTGTCGCCGTGGGCGATGAGGAGCTTGCGCAGCAGGGTGTCGAGCTGGGCGCGCTCGTCGGCGTCGAGGGCGGCGAGGAGGCTCTCCTCGTTGCGGATGTGGCCGGGGAGGGCGGCGTCGATGAGGTCCTTGCCGGCCGGGGTGAGCCGGACCAGGACGGCGCGACGGTCGGTGGGGCAGGGGTTGCGTTCGACCAGGCCCTTGGCGGAGAGCTTGTCGACCCGGTTGGTGATGGCGCCGGAGGTGACCATCGCGGACTTGAGCAGGGCGCGGGCGTTCAGCTCGTAGGGCTCGCCGGAGCGGCGGAGGGTGGCGAGGACGTCGAACTCGGAGGGGTCCAGCCCGCAGGTGAGGAAGTACTCGCGCAGGGCGTTGTCGACCCGGACGTTGAGCCGCCGCAGCCGGCCGATCAGGGCCATGGCCTCCAGCGGCAGGTCGGGGCGGTTCCTGGCCCACTGGTCGGCGATGTCGTCGACGGTGTCGCGCTGCTGCATGCTCGGTCATCTCCCTCGGACGGCCAGGTGTTGCCGGTCCAGATATCTTAACATTCACATACTTGACGTTCGCCGATCCCAGGCGTAGAAATATCTCAACGTTCAGATAGTCAACGTTGAGGGGATTGGGAACCGCCATGGACCGCAAGCGCGCAGGGATCGCCGTCACCGCCGCACTCGCCCCGGCCGCCTGGGGCACCACCTACCTGGTCACCACCCAGCTGCTGCCCGAGGGCCGCCCGCTGCTGCTCGCCGCGCTGCGGGCGCTGCCCGCCGGGCTGCTCCTGCTGCTGATCGGCCGCAAGCTGCCCAAGGGGCGCTGGTGGGGGCGTGCGGCAGTGCTCGGGATGCTCAACATCGGGCTGTTCTTCCCACTCACCTTCGTCGGTGCCTACCGCCTGCCCGGCGGTGTGGCGGCCACCATCGGGGCGATCCAGCCGCTGCTGGTCGCCGGGCTCTCGGTCGGGGTGCTCCGGGTCCGGCCCGGGCGGCGGGCGCTGCTCGCCGGACTGGTCGGGGTCGCCGGGGTGGCGCTGCTGGTGCTCAAGAGCGGCGCGAAGCTGGACGGCATCGGCATCGCCGCGATGGTCACCGCGATCGGCCTGATGGCCACGGGCACCGTGCTGACCCGCCGCTGGGGCCGCCCCGAGGGCGCCACCATGATCGACCTCACCGCCTGGCAGCTGCTGGCCGGCTCGGTCTTCCTGGTCCCGCTGGCGGCGCTGGTCGAGGGCGCACCGCCGGCGCTGAGCGCCGCCAACCTCGCGGGCTTCGCCTACCTCGGCCTGCTCAGCACCGCGCTCGGCTACGTGCTGTGGTTCCGCGGCATCGAGCGGCTCGGCGCCGGTCCGGTGTCCTTCCTGGGGCTGGTCAACCCGGTGGTGGCCACCGTCGGCGGCCTGGTGGTGCTCGGCCAGACGCTCACCCCCTGGCAGGTGCTGGGGCTGGTGCTGGCGCTCGGCGCGATGCTGATCGGCCAGGCCCCGGCCCGGCGGACCACCCCGGCGGCACCCACCCCGGTGCCCGCTCCGGCGACCTCGGTCCCGGCGCCCGTTTCGACCCTCACCTCGGCCCCCGCACCCGAGCGCCGGGCGCCGGCGGTCGCCCGCTGACGGCCCAGCGCCTCCGCTCCCGTCCCCACCCCGTCGGCCAGTGGCCGGCGGGGCGCGGACGTGTCCGGGCTCAGCCGGTGGCGCGGATGTAGATGTCGGCGGCGCCGGGCAGCCCGCCCCGGACGGCCGCCACGTAGATCCGGCGGGCCGAGGGGGCGCGGGTGGGGACGGCGGACGGGCTGGTGGTGGGCGTCCAGGTCGGCGTGGGGCCCGGGTCAGGAGTGCCGTCCTCGGGGACGTGCGCGGCGCCGCCGGAGCCGTCGTCCGCCCCGTCGTCCGTACCGGCGTCCGGTGCGGCGCCCCCGGAGCCGTCCGGGTCGGGGTCGGCCGAGGCGGGATCCGCCGGAACGGCCATCGGCGCGACACCGGCCCCCGGATCCACCACGGCAGCGGAGGCGGACGCGGACGCGGCCCCCGAGGGCGAGGGCGCTCCCGACTCCCCCACCGACCCTGCCAACCCCGTCGTCGACCCCGTCGTCGACCCCACCGCCCCCGCCGGCAGCTCCGGCAGCTCCGGGGCCTCGGAAGGCTCGTCGCCCCCGAGGGCGGCCGCGAGGTCCGGCGGCAGCGGGGCGGCCGGCCCGGGCTCCGGGAGGTCGTAGGTGTGCAGGAAGTCGCCGAGGCCGGGGTCCTTGCCGCCGCCGAGCCGGTAGTGGAGGTAGGCGACCGGCGCCCCGTCCGAGGTGCGGGTGTAGACGGCCCCGACCGGGACGTAGTAGCGGCCCGCGCCGGGGTGCTGGGAGGGGTGGAGGCCCGCCAGCCGCTCGGCGCGGTCCCGGTCGGTCTCCCGCCCGACCCGGCCGACGGTGAGCGCGTTGACGCCGCGCACGATCAGGGCGGCGCCGGCGGACACGCACAGCACGAGTCCGACGGCGACGGTGCGCCGCAGGACCGGTCGGCCGTGCAGGGCCGGCCAGGAGTCGGTGACCACGCGCTCGGGTGGGATGCCGTCCACGGTTCGCTCGTTCCCCCGCTTCGATCAGGACGTCCGGCCGGCACCTCGGGCCGGGACGTCGCACTCTGCTCGACGTGGGACGTTAGCGGAGAGTTCCTCAGCCCAGGTAGGCGGGGGCGACGGCGGCCTTGGTGACCAGCCGCGGGGCGCCGGAGCCGTCGGCCGGGACGGTCCACAGGTCGGCGCCGTAGTCCCCGGGCAGGGCGTACAGCAGCGTCCCGGTGTCGGACCAGAGCGCCTGGTCGTCGATGTTGCGCTGCTCGGCGGTGGCGGTCTCGCTGCCGGTCGCGAGGTCGAGGACGTACAGCCGCCAGGGGGCGTCGGACGACAGACCGGGGACGCGCTTCTTGTACGCGATGCGGGTGCCGTCCGGGGAGAGCGAGGGGCACTCGACGTTGTCGTGCAGGGTGGTGAGGGTGCGGGCGGCGAGGTCGCCGCGGACGAGGTGGGTCTGCCCGGAGGTGGCGAGGGTGGCGTAGAAGGTGTTGTCGTCGGCGAAGGTGACGCCCCAGATGTTGACGTCGTGCGCCTGGTACGGGTGGCCGTCCTTGACGACGGCGAAGTCCTCCAGGTTCTCCCGCAGGTTCCAGTCCCGCACGTCGACGATCGAGGTGCGGGTGGAGAAGTTCGTGCCCGCGTAGGAGTCGCCGCTGACGAAGACCGTCCAGGCGGCGAGGTGCCCGGACGGCGAGACCCTGGAGCGGGTGGGGATGCCGGCGGCGGGGAAGGAGCGCCGTTCGTGCAGGTGGTCGTCCAGGACGACGGCGCGGTAGGTGTCGTCGAGCGCGCCGTGCTGGGCCTGGAGGCAGATGCCGGTGCCCGCGGCGGCGTGGAAGCGCAGGCACTGGGTGCCGGAGGCGGTGCGCGGGCCGTCGGGGTGGTCGGCGGGGACACTGGTGATCTCGTCCCGGTGCGGCCCCCAGGCCATGCTGCGGAACAGCAACTGGCGCCCGCTGGAGGGTACTTGGAGCGAGACCGGGCCGGGTTCGACGGCCGGCCCGCCGGCCTGGGCTCGGTCGCGCTCGGCGCCGCGGTCGGCCGCGTAGAGGACGGCGCCGGTGCCGACCGCACCGAGCACCAGGACGGCGAGCAGCAGCACGATCACCCGGCTGCGGTTGTTCTGCAGGTTCACGGGCTCTCCACTACGGGGTTCAGGGCTCTCCTCCACGGGATTCACGGGCTCCCCTCCGGGTTCACGGGCTCTCCTCCACGGGGTTCACGGGCCTTCCTCCACGGCGACGGGTTCCGAGCGGCGCAGCACCGCCGCGGCCCCGGCCACGCACAGCGCCAGGGCGCCCGCGGACCAGGCGAGTGCGGTCGGGCCGCCCACCGCGCTCCACAGCGCGCCGAACAGCAGCGAGCAGGCGAACCGGGCCAGCGCCTGCCCGGTGCCGACCAGGGCGAGCCCGGCGCCGCGCTGTTCGGCGGGGACGGCGTCGGCAGCGGCGGCGGCGAGCACGCCGTCGGTGGCCGCGTAGAAGCAGCCGTGCAGCAGCAGCACGCAGAGCACGGCGGGCAGCCCGCGCAGCGGCGAGAGCAGCAGCCCGTACCCGAGCAGCAGCACCCCGTGGCCGAGCAGGAAGAGGCGGCGGCGCCCGATCCGGTCGGCGAGCGCGCCGAGCGGGACGGCGAGCAGCAGGAAGGCGGCCGCGGTGCCGAGCGGCAGCAGCGGGAACAGGTTGACGGACAGGCCGAGTCGGCGCTGGATCAGCAGGTACAGGAAGGAGTCGCTGACCGTGGTGAGCCCGAGCAGGACGGCGCACAGGGTGAGCCGGCGCAGTCCGGGCAGGCGCAGCAGGGTGAGGCTGCTGCGCAGCGAGGGGGTGGCGGTGGACGGCGCCTCGCCGCTCTGCCGGTTCGGTACGAACAGCAGCAGGATCAGCACGCCGAACGCGGCGACGCAGGCGCTGACCGTGAACACCGCGTCGTAGCCGTGCCGTTCGCCGCCGTCGGCGAGCATCGGGCCGCCGGCCAGCCGCAGCACCAGGAAGGCGGTGAGCGGGCCGAGCAGGGCGCCCGCGGTGTCCATCGCCCGGTGCACGCCGAACGCCCGGCCGCGGTGGGCGGGTTCGGTGGCCAGCGAGATCATCGCGTCCCGGGGGGCGGTGCGCAGGCCCTTGCCGGTGCGGTCGACGGCGATGACGGCGCCGATCAGCGGCACGGTGTGGACGAACAGCAGCAGTGGCCGGCACAGCGCGGAGAGCCCGTAGCCGACGGCCGCGACGGCCTTGTGCCGGGCGGCCCCGTCGCGGCCGCGGCGGTCGGCGAGGTGGCCGCCGACCAGCCGGACCAGGGCGCTGAATCCGTTCTGGATGCCGTCGAGCAGGCCGAAGCCGAGCGGGGAGAGGCCGAGTCCGGTGAGCAGGTAGAGCGGCAGCACGGCGTTGACCATCTCCGAGGAGACGTCGGTGACCATGCTGACCGCGCCGAGGGCGAGGACCGCCCCCGGCACCGAGCGCAGGGCGGCGCCCCGCCGCACCTGGCCGGTGGCCGGTGCGACGGGGGCCTTCGAGCTGCGGGAGTCCGCGACGTACACCGGCGTCAGTTCCAGATGCCGGTGATGTCGGAGGCCCCGGCGGAGTTGCCGGCGTGGGCGTTGACGCCGGCCAGGTCCTCCAGGGTGTGCAGCACGTCGTAGTGGTTGTACCGGGTGGCGGTGGAGCTGCCGGGGGCGACGTGGGCGCCGTAGACGATGGTCGGGATGCGGTTGCCGGCGAGCCGGTTGTCCTCGTCGAAGGTCACCACCAGCAGGCTGTTGTTGCTCTTGGCCCACTGGGCGTAGGCGTCGAGGTTGTCCTGCAGCCAGGTGTCACCGGTGCCGACCGAACAGTCGTGCATGTCGTCGCAGAGGTCCGGGACGACGAAGGAGACCTTCGGCAGGGTGGTGAAGTCGGTCGGGAAGGCGTCCATGCCGTAGGCGCTGGAGGTGGGCACGTTGCCGAAGCCGAACCACGGGTTGTGCTTCTGGGCGTAGTTGTCGACCCGGCAGTCGGTGGCGCCGACCGCGGGCAGGCCCTCGTTGTAGCTGGCCCAGGTCTGGTTGGCGGCGAGCAGCTCGGAGGCGAGGTTGGGCTCCTGGAGCGCGCCGACGTCCACGCAGCTGTCGTCCGTGACGCCCTGGGCGCTGCCGGAGAACAGCATGTAGTAGTTGGGCTGGCTGGGGTGGGTGAGCGCGTAGGACTGGGTCAGCTTCGCGCCGCCGGCCACCAGGGTGTGGTTGACGTACGGCGCGCTGGAGCTGCCGATCACCTGGGAGTAGGCGTGGTTCTCCATCACCACGACGACGACGTGGTCGGGCGAGGGCAGGGCGGCGGCGGTGTCGGCGGCCGCGCTGCCGCCCGCGGCCCACAGGCCGAGCGAGCCGGCGACCAGGCCGAGGCCGGTGGCGAGGGCGGTGATCGGGCGGAGCCTGCGGCGACGGGCGGGGCGCGGGCCGGCGGTGGGGGTGCCGGCCGTGGGGCCGGCGGTGGGGGCGGGGGTGCCGGGGGTGCGGAGTCGTGCGAAGGCCATGGGGTCCTCCGGGGTCGGGGCTTCCGGGGCGGGAGCGCCGAGAACAGTAGGATCGCGGCGTGTCGTGTACCGCACAAGAGAAATGAAGAACAGGCGAACAGCTGCGAGGCAGTCCCGGTACGGAGCAACCGGACGCCGGACCACACCGTGCAGGGCAGGTCCGACCGCACCGCCCCGGCACCACGGCGGAGGTCACACCCGCCGCGATTGACCCCCCTCCACCGCCCGTGGTGGGATCACGGGGGCCCGCGAGCACCGGGCCGGGGACGGCAAGGAGTGCGGTACGTGATCGGACTGGTCGCCATCTACGGGCCGGGCCGCCCGCTGACCGACGAACTTCAGCAGCTCTGGCCGGAGAGCTCCCAGGCCTACCGGGCCTCGCACGGCAACTGCTTCCAGGGGCCGGAGGCGATGCAGTCCGCGCTCGACCGCCACCGCCAGGTGGTCGCCGTCGGATCGCTCGCCGCCGTCGTCGGGCTGCTGACCGACCCCCGCGTCGACGTCCCGCGCGGCGCCGAGGTGCTCTGCGTGGACCCGGGCCGGCGCTGGGTGATCCCGCTGAGCCACACGGACTCCGCGGTGGAGCTGGCCGAGGAGGTGGCGGGCGCCCTCGGCGTCACCCCGGTGCTCACCGGCCCGCCGCCCGGCCCCGGGAACCCGCTCGACGTGCTCACCCCGCACGCCGTCCGGTACCGCCGGGCCGGCGCCGGCGAGGCCGCGGAGGCGGCGGCCGACGGCCGGCCGGTCCGACTGGTCACCGAGGTGGCGTACCCGCTGCCCGCACTGCCCCCGAACGTGCGGCCGGACGCGCCCGAGGACGCCCCCGTCCTGCGGATCACCGACCGGGAGGACCCGGGCGGCAGCGACCTGCTGGTCGTCCCGCGCACCCTGGTGGTCGGCATCGGCACGGGCAGCGGCACCGAACCGACCGAGGCCATGCGGCTGCTGATGGACGTGCTCAAGGAGACCGGCCACCTGCGCTCGGCGATCGCCCGGATCGCCACCGTGACCGGCAAGGCCGACCACCCGGCGGTGCGCTGGGCCGCGCGGTGCCTGTACGTGCCGGTGGAGGAGCACCCCGCGGAGGAGCTGGCCCGGATCACGGTGCCGAACCCCTCCGAGGCGGTCGGTACGGCCGTCGGCACCGCGAGCGTGGCCGAGGCGGCGGCGCTGGCCGGCGCCCACGGCGGTGAACTCGTCGTCCCCAAGCGGAAGTCGGCGACGGCCACGGTGGCGATCGCCCGGGCGGCGGTGCGCGGGCGGCTGGCGCTGGTCGGCCTCGGGCCGGGCGCCCACGACCTGCTGGTGCCCCGGGCGCTGACCGAACTGCGGCGCGCCTCGGTGGTGGTGGGCCGGCCGGAGGCGGTCGAGGCGGTGGCCGCCCTGCTCCGGCCGGGGACCAGGCGGGTCGCGGTGCCCGAGCAGCCCGGGCCGGGCGACTCCGGGGTGGCTGACCGGGTGCCGAGGGACGGCGCCGGGGAGGCGCTGGACCCGACCGGGGCGGCGGTCACCCTCGCCGCGCACGGGCACGCCGTCGCCCTGGTCGCCCTGGGCGACGGCGCCGGGCTCACCGTGCCGCCCGGGGCGTACGAGCTGCTGCGGGTGCCCGGCCTCCCCGCCGACACCGACGGGATCCCCGCATGACCGCCACCGACCGAACCAGCACTGACCGGGGCGACACCGACCGGGGCGGTACCGACCGAGGTGATATCGGCCGGACCAGCACTGACCGGGGCGACACCGACCGGGGCAGCGCCGTCGCCACCGGCACCGAACCCGACCTGCGCCACCACGGCGACGCCGAACTGCGCGCCGACGGCAGCGGCCTGGTCGACCTCGCCGTCAACGTCCGCACCGGCACGCCGCCGGCCTGGCTGCGCGAGCACCTGGCCGCCACCCTCGGCACCCTCGCCGCCTACCCCGACCAGGGCGCCGCCCGCGCGGCGGTGGCCGCCCGGCACGGGCGCCCGGTCGAGGAGGTGCTGCTCACCTCGGGGGCGGCGGAGGCCTTCGTGCTGATCGCCCGCGTCCTGACGGCACGTCACATCGTCGTGGTGCACCCCCAGTTCACCGAGCCGGAGGCCGCCCTGCGGGACGCCGGGCACCGGGTGCACCGGGTGCTGCTCTCCCCCGAGGACGGGTTCCGACTGGGCGCCGTCCCCGAGCAGGCGGACCTGGTCGTCCTCGGCAACCCGACCAACCCGACCTCCGTCCTGCACCCCGCCGAGGCCGTCGCCGCGCTCGCCCGCCCCGGGCGCACCCTGGTGGTGGACGAGGCGTTCATGGACACCGTGCCGGGGGAGCGCGAGTCCCTCGCCGCCGCCCGGGACCTCCCCGGCCGGGTCGTCGTCCTGCGCAGCCTCACCAAGACCTGGGGCCTGGCCGGACTGCGGATCGGCTACGCACTCGGACCGGCGCCGCTGATCGCCGCCCTCGGCGCCGCCCAGCCGCTCTGGCCGGTCTCCACCCCGGCGCTGGCCGCCGCCGAGGCCTGCAGCGGCCCGGCGGCGCTCGCCGAGGCGGACCGGGCGGCCGTCGAACTCGCGCTGTGGCGCGACTACTTGGTGAAGGGGCTGGCCGCCTTCCCGGCCGTACGGCTGCACGGCGAGCCGGCCGCCTCCTTCGTCCTGGTCCGGCTGCCGGGCGCGGCGGTGGTCCGGGCGCGGCTGCGCGAGCTCGGCTTCGCCGTCCGGCGCGGAGACACCTTCCCCGGCCTGGGCGAGGACTGGCTGCGGATCGCCGTCCGGGACGAGGAGACCACCGACCGCTTCCTCAACGCCCTGGAGACGGCGCTCCGTCCAGCCTGACCGGGTCGCCGGTGCGGATCGATCCCGGCGCCAGCACCTGGGCGTACACCCCCGCGCAGGGCAGCGCCGGCATGCCCGCCAGTGGGACCAGCCGGTTGCGTTCGGCCGGGCCCCGTAGTGCCTCCGTCCGGCGGGGCAGCGGGCCGTGCCGCAGGGTGGGGACGGCGCATCGCGGGGTGGGTGCCACGATCCGCAGCCGCAGGCTCTCCCCGACGGTCAACTCCCGCCCCACCCAGGCGTTCTCGACGAAGCCCTCGCCCTCGGTGCGGAGCACCAGGTTCGGCCGGTAGCGCTCCGCCTCGACGCCGACGGCGAGCAGGGTGGAGCTGGTGATCAGGTGCAGCGGAGCGAAGTCGAAGAACCCGCCGTCCGGCGCGGCCCGCCCCAACTCGTTGACGGTCACCGGGACTTCCGCCTCGATCCCGCGCGCCAGTACCTCCTCCGGCACGGCCCGCTCGACCTCCGCACCGGGCGGGCGCTCGGCGATCAGGGCCAGCTTGCGGCCGAAGGCCTCGGACAGCTCCGCCTCCCCCGCGGCGCGCCCGTCCGGGCCGGTCACGGCCACCCGGCCGTCCGCCGTGGCCGTCGCCGAGTAGTCGAGCAGTGCGGCCCACCGGTGGGGGTTCTTGGCGCTGGCCACCCGTCCGGTCTCCAGGTCCAGCAGGGCGCGCGCCCGGTCCCCGGCCAGGCCCCGCGTGGACACCTCGGCCGCCGGGAGGTCCTCCCCCAGCAGCGACTTGACCGGGTGGCGCCGCAACCGCTCGACCCGGCCGACCAGTTCACCCACGGACCCGCCGGTCAGCACGCCGCGTCCTCCGCCCACTCCCGCAGCGCCGCGAAGTGCAGCTCCCGCAGCCCCGCCCGGGGGTCGACCCAGAGCGGCAGCGCCTCGGCCGGATGGTGTGCCGCTATCCACTCGATGTCCTGCGGCCCGAGTTCGTCGTCCAGCCAGACGAACGGCCGGCCGGCGGCCCAGGCCACCACGTCCCTGGTCTTCCAGTGCAGCCCGTCCGGATCCTCGCCGAACAGGTTGGTCCAGCGGACGTACGGGAGTTCGGGCAGTCCGAGGCGCGGGCCGATGAAGGTGTTCGCCTCGTCCATCCAGGTGGTCGCCCACGCCAACTCGTACGGCAGCGACAGCAGTTCCGGCCCGTGTGCCGGGTTCAGCCACACCCGCAGCGGCTCGACCTGCTCCCGCGGCTGCGGCGCGTGCCGCGCGACCCAGGACTCGGGCAGCAGCCGGTGGGTGCCGTAGCCCTCGGGGCAGCGGGAGTCCGGTGCGGCGTAGGGGTTGAGCGGCCCGTCCACGTCGATCAGGAGCAACGGCGACCCGGTCATGCGGCGGCCGCCCAGTCCCGCAGGGCCGCGAAGTCGTCGGCGAGCATGCCGACCCGGGGGTTGACGTGCAGGGTGAGCGCCGGGCCCGGGTGGTGGGCCGCGATCCATTCGGCGTCCTGCGGCCCGAGTTCGTCGTCGACCCAGACGAACGGCCGACCAGCGGCCCAGGCCACCACGTCCCTGGTCTTCCAGTGCAGCCCGTCCGGATCCTCGCCGAACAGCTCCGTCCAGCGCACGTACGGGAGTTCGGGCAGTCCGAGGCGCGGGCCGATCAGGGCGTTCGCCTCGTCCATCCAGGTGGTCGCCCACACCAGCTCGTACGGCAGCGACAGCAGCTCGGGCCCGTGCGCCGGGTTCAGCCACACCCGCAGCGGTTTCGCCACGCCGTCGGCGGCCCGCCGGGTCTGCCGCTCGGCCCACCAGGTGGGCATCAGCTCGTGCGTCCGGTAGCCGTCCGGCCGCCGCAGCCTCGGCGCGGCGTAGGGGTTGAGGGGTCCGTCCACGTCGAGGAGGAGCAGCGGCTGTCGAGTCATGCCGTGAATTCTCCGGTGGTGGCACGGGATTGACCAGTGATTTGCCCCGACCCGACGGCCGCTGCAACCGATGCCGCCACGGCGGCCGCTGCGACCGTTGCCGCGACGGACGCCGCCGCTGCTGGCCGCCGCGACCGTTCACGGCCGGCGCCACAGCCCGCGGGCGGCCAGCAGCGGCAGGACCCCCTCGCCGAACCAGTAGACCTCCTCCAGGTGCGGCATGCCCGACAGCACGAACTCGTCGATCCCCAGCTCGTGGTACTCGGTGATCAGGTCGGCGACCTCCCGGTGGCTGCCCACCAGCGCGGTGCCCGCCCCGCCGCGGAGCAGCCCGATACCGGCCCACAGCCCCGGGTGCACCTCCAGCCGTTCCGCCGAGCCGCCGTGCAGCGCGAGCATCCGCCGCTGCCCCTCCGACTCGCTCTCGGCGAGGGCCCGCTGGGTCTCCCGGACGCGCTGCGGGTCCATCCCGGCGAGCAGCCGCTCGGTCTCCGCCCAGGCCTGCGCCGAGGTGTCCCGGCTGATCACGTGCAGCCGGATGCCGAACCGCACCGTCCGGCCCCGGGCGGCGGCCAGTTCGCGGATCCAGCGGAGCTTCTCCCGTACCTGGGCGGGCGGTTCGCCCCAGGTCAGGTAGACGTCGGCGGACCGGGCGGCGACATCCCCGGCCGCCGGGGAGGAGCCGCCGAAGTACACCGGCGGCACCGGGTCGGGCAGCCGGTTCAACTTCGCGCGCTCGACCCGCAGATGGGGGCCGTGGTGGTCGACGGTCTCCCCCGCCCAGAGCCGCCGGGTGATGTCCAGGAACTCCCCGGTGCGGGCGTAGCGGGCGTTCTTGTCCAGGAAGTCCCCGTAGGCCCGCTGCTCGGCGGACTCGCCGCCGGTCACCACGTTGAGCAACAGCCTTCCGCCGGACTGCCGTTGGTAGGTCGCGGCCATCTGCGCCGCCAGGGTGGGGCTGATCTGGCCGGGCCGGAACGCCACCAGGTACTTCAACCGCTCGGTCACCTGGGTCAGCATCGCGGTGGTCAGCCAGGCGTCCTCGCACCAGGCGCCGGTCGGGGTGAGCGCCCCCTCGAAGCCCAACTGCTCGGCGCTGCGGGCGATCTGGCCCAGGTACGCGATGCTCGGCGGCCGGTCGGACCCGGCCGTCCCGGGCGTCGAGCCGTGCCCGCCGCCGACGATCTGCCGGCTGTCGCCGTTGGTGGGGAGGAACCAGTGGAAGGTGAGAGCCATGGAACGGACACACTCCTGCGGCCGGTGTGCTGTCGGGGGTCGGTCGGTCCTACTTCGGACCCGCTTCGGACCTGCTGCTGGGAACTCACCGACGACGACAGCCGGCCGCCCACACCCGCGCCAGGTCCACGTGCAGACGGCGCACGAGGCAGGGGCGGGTCGGAGCGGTCATGCGCCCGATTATGCCCGACACACCACAACGCCCGCAGGCCCTCCCCCGGGTGGGGAAGGGCCTGCGGGCGTTGCGTACCTTGCGTACGTCAGGCGGGGATCAGACCTGGCCGGCCTTCTCCAGGGCCGCGCAGCAGGTGTTGATCAGCAGGCGGGTGACGACGTACGGGTCGACGTTGGCGTTCGGGCGACGGTCCTCGATGTAGCCCTTCTGCTCCACCTCGACCTGCCACGGGATGCGGACGGACGCGCCGCGGTTGGAGACGCCGTAGCTGTAGACGTTCCACGGGGCGGTCTCGTGCTTGCCGGTCAGGCGGGACTCGATGTCGGCGCCGTACTGGGTGACGTGCTCCAGCACCTTCTCCTGGGAGGCGCCGAGCGACTCGCAGGCGGTGATGATGGCGTCGTAGCCCTCGCGCATCGCCTTGGTGGAGAAGTTGGTGTGGGCGCCCGCGCCGTTCCAGTCGCCCCGGGCCGGCTTGGCGTCCAGGGTGGCGTCGATGCCGAACTCCTCGGCGGTGCGGTAGAGCAGGTAGCGGGCGATCCACAGGTCGTCCGAGACGGTCAGGGCGTCGACCGGGCCGATCTGGAACTCCCACTGGCCGGGCATGACCTCGGCGTTGATGCCGCAGATCGCCAGGCCGGCGTCGATGCAGCGGTCCAGGTGCAGCTCGACGATCTCGCGGCCGAAGACCTCCTCGGCGCCGACGCCGCAGTAGTAGCCGCCCTGCGGGGCCGGAAAGCCGCCCTCGGGGAAGCCCAGCGGGCGGGAGCCCTTGAAGAAGGTGTACTCCTGCTCGATGCCGAAGATCGACTCCTGCGCGGTGTACTTCTCCTCGACCTCGCGCAGCAGGGCGCGGGTGTTGGACTCGTGCGGGGTGCCGTCCGTCTCCAGGACCTCGCACAGGACGAGGATGTTGTCGCCACCGCGGATCGGGTCCTTGACAACCTTCACCGGCTCCAGCACGCGGTCCGAGGCGTGGCCCTCGGCCTGGTTGGTCGAGGAACCGTCGAAGCCCCAGGTCGGGATCTTGTCGGCGTTGGGCAGGACGCGAGTCTTGGAACGGAGCTTCGCGGTCGGCTTGGTGCCGTCGATCCAGATGTACTCGGCCTTGATTGCCACGGCGTGTCCCTCTATTGCTGGGTGGTGGATGCCCGCGTAGCGTCGCAAGCCGCCGTTTCCCGGTTGTTCCTCTCGTGTAACGCGCATGTGAACCAACCGTCCGCATCGGCACGGTCACGGTGCGGGAGTGCCGGGCGTGGCACCCCGCACCGCTGCGGGTGCTCAGCCGCGACGGGCGTGCGCGGCACGGCGGCGCCGGGTGGCCCACAGCGCGGCCGCACCGCCCGCGACCAGGGCGGCGGCCCCGGCGGCCAGCGGGCCGGTGGCGCTGCTGCCGCCGGTGGTGGCGAGCCGCTCGGGCTTCTCCACCGCGGCCTGCGGCACGGCGGCGCGCGAGGTGGTGGCGTCCGCGACCGGCTGGGCGGCGGGCGGGGACGTCGGCACGGTGCTCGGAGTGGCGGTGGCGGTGGGGCCGGACGGCTTCTCGCAGCTCACCGAGGCGACGGTGACCTTCCCGGTGACCTTGGCGACGTTCAGGTTGAGCGGGTTCACCTCCACCTGCACCTCCAGGGCCGAGGCGGCGGCGGTGGTCGTGGTGGTGCTCTTCTTGGAGAACTCCACCGACACGCTGCCGACCAGCGGCACGTCCACCTTGGTCGGGCCGTACAGCCCGACGGTGACGGGCTTGCCCAGCACGGTCAGCCTGGCGGGCGCGACCACGTTCGCGGTCGGCTGCCCGTCGACCGGACAGGTGGCCTCGGCGCTCATCGCCTCCAGGCCGAGCAGCGCGGTGGCGGGCAGGCCGGGGGCGTGCACGTCGGCGTTGACCAGCTTGACGGAGGCGGTGGCGCCCTTGGCGTCGACCCGGGTGACGGACCTGCCGAGGTCGGCCTTGACCAGTTCGACCGGGGCGGTCTGGTCGACGCCCGCGACCTTGGCGGTCAGCACGGAGCCCTCACGCTGCTCCGGTGTCTCCACCTTGTTGAGCGCGATGTCCACCGGGACGTCCACCGCCTTGTTCAGGAAACTGACGTCCAGGGCGACTTCGGCGGTGACGGCACGGGCCTTGCCCGGCGAGGGAGTGGTCGCCGGGGCCGCCGGAGCGGCCGGGGCGGCCTGGACGGGCCCGGCGGTGAGCAGCGTGCTCACCACCACGGCGGCGGATGCGGAAACGATTCGGCGAGACGGCCGGGACGACCGGGACGGCCGAGACCGCTGGAAGGATCGGGAAGACCGGGAAGACCGGGAAGACCGGGAAGACATGGCGGGACCCCCACACAGGTGAAACGATGAGCCGCCAGTCTTCTCAAACGATCCGTCACATGAGCCTCACGGAGCGTCATTTCACTCGTTGGAGTGAGATTGACGTCCGGCACTGACCTGGATCTGCTACGGGAGCAACTCCCTTACGGCAGCCGCCAGTCCACCGGCTGCGCCCCCTGCCGCACCAGCAGCTCGTTCGCCCGGCTGAACGGCCGCGAGCCGAAGAAGCCCCGGTCGGCCGACATCGGGCTCGGGTGCACCGACTCCACCGTCGGGATGTCGCCCAGCAGCGGGCGCAGGTTACGGGCGTCGCTGCCCCACAGGATCGCCACCATCGGGCCGCCGCGCGCCACCAGCGCCCGGATCGCCTGCTCGGTGACCGCCTCCCAGCCCTTGCCCTTGTGGGCCCGGGGGTTGCGCGGCTGGGTGGTCAGCGCCCGGTTCAGCAGCAGGACGCCCTGCTGCGTCCAGGGCGTGAGGTCGCCGTTGGACGGCTGCGGCAGGCCGAGGTCGGTGCCGTACTCCCGGAAGATGTTGACCAGGCTCGGCGGGATCGGCCGGACGTCCGGCGCCACCGAGAAGCTCAGGCCGACGGCGTGGCCGGGCGTCGGGTACGGGTCCTGCCCGACGATCAGTACCTTGACGTCGGCGATCGGCTGCTGGAACGCCCGCAGCACGTTCGGCCCGGACGGCAGGTAGGTGCGGCCGGCCGCGATCTCGGCGCGGAGGAAGTCCCCCATCGCGGCGATCTGCCCGGCGACGGGCTCCAGGGCGGTGGCCCAACCGGGCTCGACGATCTCATTCAGTGGACGCGGTGCCATGGTCGTCACCCTATCGGCCGATACCGACAGGGCGTCACGACGGACGGCCACCCTGAACGATCACCTCGGACGACCGCCTCGAAACGATCGCCGGGCTCCCCACCGCCCTCGCACGGTCACCCGACCGGCCGCCCCCGCAGCACCACCGTGCGCGGGTCCGCGAGCACCCGGACGTCCGCCCGCGGGTCCTCCTGGTACACCACGAAGTCCGCCGGAGCGCCCTCCTCCAGCCCCGGCCGCCCGAGCCACTCCCGGGCACCCCAGCTCGCCGCCGACAGCGCCTCGGCCGGGCTCAGCCCCGCCTTCACCAGCTCCGCCACCTCGTCCGCGACCAGCCCGTGGGCGAGCGAGCCGCCCGCGTCGGTGCCGACGAACACCGGGATGCCCGCGTCGTGCGCGGCGCCCACGGTGTCGTAGCGGCGCTCGTGCAGCCGCCGCATGTGCGCCGACCAGGCCGGGAACTTGGCCTCCCCGCCGGCCGCCAGCTGCGGGAAGGTGGCGATGTTGACCAGGGTCGGCACGATGGCCACCCCGCGCTCGGCGAAGGCCGGGATCAGCTCCTCGGTCAGCCCGGTGGCGTGCTCGACGCAGTCGATCCCGGCCGCCAGCAGGTCCGGCAGCGACTCGGCCGCGAAGCAGTGCGCGGTGACCCGGGCGCCCTCCTCGTGCGCCGCCGCGATCGCCTCGGCCAGCGCGTCGCCGGGCCAGCAGGCGGCGAGGTCGCCGCGCTCGCGGTCGATCCAGTCGCCGACCAGCTTCACCCAGCCGTCGCCGCGCCGGGCCTCGGCCCGCACGTAGGCGGCGAGGTCCCCGGGCTCGATCTCGTGGGCGTAGTTGCGGATGTAGCGGCGGGTACGGGCGATGTGCCGACCGGCCCGGATGATCCGGGGCAGGTCCTCGCGCTCGTCGATCCAGCGGGTGTCGGCGGCCGAGCCGGCGTCGCGGATCAGCAGGGTGCCCGCGTCGCGGTCGGTGAGCGCCTGCTTCTCGCTGGTCTCGGCGTCCACGGCGCCGTGCGCGTCCAGGCCGACGTGGCAGTGCGCGTCCACCAGACCGGGCAGCACCCAGCCCGTCACCGTCCGGACGTCCCCGGCGGTCGGCGGGCGGGTGAAGCTCACCCGGCCGTCCACCACCCAGAGTTCGTCCCGTACCTCCTCCGGGCCGACCAGCACCCGGCCCCGGACGTGCAGCACCGCACCTTCGCTCATGGCCGCACTCTACCGACGGGCGGGTTCCGTGCCATCGCCGCGCATGGGGCAGACTCGTTGCCGCACCCACCACCCGCCCCGCGAAAGGCCGTGAAGCCGTGAGCCCCTTCCTCGACCTCCCCCCGCTCAGCGCCGCCGGGTTCGCCGCGATCGAGGACCAGGTCGCCGCGCTGCTGCACACCGAGGCCGACGTCATCGTGACCCAGGGCGAGGCCCTGCTGCCGCTGGAGGCCGCGATCCGCGGCGCCGCGCACCCCGGCTCCACCGCGCTCAACATCGTCACCGGCCCGTACGGCCAGACCTTCGGCAACTGGCTGCGCTCCTGCGGCGCGACGGTCGTCGACCTCGCGGTGCCCTTCGACAGCGCGGTCAGCGCCGAGCAGGTCGCCGAGGCGCTCGACGGCCGCCCGGAGATCGACTTCGTCTCCCTGGTGCACGCCGAGGCCGCCACCGGCAACACCAACCCGGTCGCCGGGATCGCCGCCGTGGTCCGCGAGCACGGCGCGCTGCTGATGCTCGACGCGGTCGCCTCGGTCGCCGCCGAGCCGCTGCTCACCGACGAGTGGGGCATCGACCTGTGCGTGATCGGCGGCCAGAAGGCGATGGGCGGCCCGGCCGGGGTCTCCGCCGTCTCCGTCTCCGAGCGCGCCTGGGAGCGGATCGCCGCCAACCCGGCCGCCCCGCGCCGCTCCTACCTCTCCCTGCTGGACTGGAAGGAGCGCTGGACGGACGCCGGCCGCACCGTACTGCCGCACGCCCCGGCCCAGTTGGAGATGCTCGCGCTCGGCGCCTGCCTGGACCGGATCGCCGCCGACGGCCTGCCCGCCGTGATCGCCCGGCACCGTGCCGCCTCCGCCGCCACCCGGGCCGGGGCCCGCGCCCTCGGCACGCTCAGCCCGTACGTCCACCAGGACGCCGCCGCGGCCCCGGTCGCCACCACCCTGTGCACCCCGCCCGGGGTGCACGCCGCCGAACTCGCCGCCGCCCTCGACCCGGCACTGCCCGTCCAGCCCGGCGGCGGGGCGCTGGCGGCCTCCATGCTCCGCGTCAACCACTACGGCCTGGCGGCCTCGCTGGACACCGTCACGGCCTGCCTGACCGCCCTCGCCAAGGCCACCGGGGGCGACGCCGACGCGGCGCTGACCGCCGCCGGGGCGGCCTGGGACGCGGCCGTCTGAGACGGACGTTCGTCCTGGACGGGCGTCCGAGACAAACGTCCGAGACGGCTGTCTGATACGTCCGTCTCAGACGTCCACGCTGGACACCCGTCCGAGACGCACGTCCGTCCCACCCGCCCCCCGGGCAGCGCCCGAACACCGAGCGGCCCCGGTCCTCCGACCGGGGCCGCCGCCGTCCGTCCGTCCGGGAAGGCTCAGTGCCCGCCCGCGTCCAGCACCTCCACACCGCGGATGTTCCGCTCGATCTCCTCCGCCGGGAGCGCCACCGCCAGCGCCCAGTAGTAGATGACCAGTGCGAACACCACCACGACCCCGATGTCCCACCACAGCGGCAGGTTCCCCTGGGCGCCCACCCCGAAGGTGCCCTGCCAGGAGACGATCCCCATCCCGACCAGGTAGACCGGCAGCCACTGCCCGGCCTTGAAGTCCATCCGCGGCGCGTTCGGCACCCCCTTCGAGGCGGCGTACATCGAGTACCCGCCGAGCAGCAGGTAGCCGATCAGGATCGCCAGCCCGAGGCGCCACAGGGTGTCCCAGCCGGACCAGTAGATGACCAGGCTCGCCACCGCGAACGCGGCCGGCGAGATGATCGTGCCGCCGGGCAGGTGGTACGACCGCTCCATCCCCGGCAGCCGCTTGCGCAGCACCCCGAAGGCCAGCGGCGCGCCCGCGTACATCAGCACCACGGCAGAGGTGATGAAGCCGACCAGCTTCTGCCAGCTCGGGAACGGCAGGAAGCAGACCACCCCGGCGACCCAGGCGATCAGCAGGCCGAGCCAGGGCACCGAGTTGCGGTCGGTGTACTGGAGGGCCTGCGGCGCGTAGCCGTTGCGGCTGAGGCCGTAGGTGACCCGGGAGCTGGAGGTGATGTAGACCAGCCCGGTGCCGGCGGGCGAGATCACCGCGTCGATGAACAGGACGGTGGCCAGCCAGCCCAGGCCGATCAGGGTCGCGAGGCCCGCGAACGGGCCGCTGATCCCGGGGTAGTCGAGCTTGGCCCACCCGCCCGCGAAGGTCTCCGGCGGCAGGGCGCCGATGAACACCACCTGGAGCATCACGTAGATCACGGTGCCGATCACCACCGAGCCGAGGACGGCCCGGGGGATGTCCCGGCGCGGGTTGCGGCTCTCCCCCGCCCACTGGATGGCCTGCTCGAAGCCGAGCAGCGCGAAGATCACCCCGCTGGTGCTGATGGCCGCCAGCACGCCCTTGGAGCCGTCCGGCGCGAAGCCGTGCGAGGTGAAGTTGGAGCCGTGGAAGTCCTGGATCCCGAAGGCGAAGATGGTCAGGATCGGGATGGCGACCTTCCACACGGTCGCCGCGCTGTTGGTGTGCGCGAGCAGCCGGACGCCGAGGAAGTTGATCGCGACGAACACCCCGAGCAGCACGGCCGCGACCACGAAGCCCGTGCCGGTCAGCGTCAGGTCCTTGTTGAGGAAGCCGTCCGCCCAGGTCCAGTGCCGGGCGTAGTTGATCATCGCCTGGACCTCGATCGGCGCGATGGTCGCGGCCTGGAGCCAGGTGAACCAGCCGAAGGACATCCCGGCGAACCCGCCGAAGGCGTAGTGGGGGTACCGCGCCGTCCCGCCCGCGACCGGGAACAGCCCGCCCAGCTCGGCGTGGATCAGCGCCAGCAGGATGATCGCCAACGCCCCGATCCCCCAGGACAGCAACGCGGCGGGCCCGGCCGCCACCGCCGCCTTCTGCGCCCCGAACAGCCACCCGGACCCGATGATCGCCCCGACCGAGGCCCACAGCAGCCCGGCCACGCCGACCTCCCGCTTGAGCCCGCCGTGCCCCGTCGGGGGCGATGTCGTCGTATTGGAATGGGCCATGGCGCCACGCCTCTCACCTCGGGGAATCCCCCCGACAGTGCCGCAGCCCCGAGCCCTCCCCCACCCTCGAAACACCCTCCGACGTGCACCCTCACCCGAACGGCCGGAGCGCGGGTCCGTCAGTCGGGCGGCGGCACCGGCCGACGGTGCCGGCCCGGGCGGTATCCGACCGCCGCCCGGATCGCACCACCCCACCCCGCGCCTCCCCGCTCAACCGCTTTCGGCCACACCCCCCGCGACAGTTCCCGCACCGTTCACCTACCCGGCACGCGGATCTCACCGCGAACCGGCAAGCTCTCGCACGGAGCGAAGTTGGCTGTACAACTTTGCCCGGGAGCCGTCGAGGAGGAACCCCCGTGACCGAGCGACCGCCGTTGACCGAGCTGCCGCCGTACTGGCTGCGCGACAACTGCCCCTGCGTCGAGTGCCGGGACCCGCGCAACGGGCAGAAGCTGTTCCAGATCGACGACCTGCCGGCGGGCCTCGCGATCGCCGCGAGCACGGAGCTCGACGGCCGTCTGGAGGTGCTCTGGTCGGACGGGCACCGCTCCCGCTATCCGCTCGCCTGGCTCGACGAAGCGGAGGAGGGCGACGGGCGCACCGAGCAGGGCAAGCGGCTCTGGGCGGCCGCCGACTTCGCGCGCGGCATTCCCGAGGCCGACTGGGAGGCCTACCTCGCCGACCCCGCCGAGCAGGCCGCCGTCCTGGCCGCCGTACGGCGCAGCGGCTTCGCGGTGCTGCGCGGGGTGCCCGCCGTGGAGGGGCAGGTGCTGCGGGTGGCCGAGAGCTTCGGGTACGTCCGGGTCACCAACTACGGGGAGTTGTTCGACGTCCGGGTCGAGCCTGATCCGAACAACCTCGCGTTCACCGACAAGGCGATCGCCCCGCACACCGACAACCCGTACCGCGACCCGGTGCCCACCCTCCAACTGCTGCACTGCCTGGAGAACTCCGCGACCGGCGGCGACTCCGGCCTGGTGGACGGCTTCAAGGCGGCGGCGATCCTCCGGGACGAGGCCCCCGAGGACTTCGCGACACTCACCCGCACCCCCGTCCCCTTCGTCTTCCGTGACCGCCGCACCGAACTGCGCGCCGACCGCCCGCTGATCGACGTGGACCCGCTGGGCCGGATCCGCGAGGTCCGGTTCAACAACCGCTCGATCGGCACCCTGCGCGCCGGCGCGGACGGCCTGACGGCCTTCTACGCCGCCTACCGCCGCTTCGCCGCGATCACCCTGCGCCCCGAGCTCCAGCTGACCTTCCGGCTCGGCCCCGGCGACTGCCTGGTCTTCGACAACACCCGTCTGCTGCACGCCCGTACGGCCTTCCGGCAGGACGGCCGCCGGCACCTCCAGGGGTGCTACGCGGACCTCGACTCGCTCGCCTCAACCCTCGCCGTGCTGCACCGCCGCACCGCCGCCCTGGACGAACTGGCCGAACTGTTCGCGGGCGAGGGCGCCGGGGAGTACCTGGGCGAGGCGGTCACCATGGCCGAGCACATGCTCCAGGCCGCGGCCGCCGCCGAGGCCGCCGGGGCCCCCGACCACCTGGTCGCCGCCGCCCTGCTGCACGACCTCGGCCACTTCCACGGCGCCTTGCACGGAAGGGATCTGATGCAAGGTCAGGACAACCGGCACAGCCACACCGGCGCCGACCGGCTGGCCGCCTGGTTCGGCCCGGAGGTCACCGAGCCGGTCCGGCTGCACGTGGCGGCCAAGCGCTACCTGTGCGCGGTCGAGCCCGGATACCGGGCCCGGCTCTCCGAGGCCTCCGAGTACACCCTCACCGTCCAGGGCGGCCCGATGGGCGCCGAGGAGGCCGCCGCCTTCGCCCAACTCCCGGGCGCCGTCGACGCGGTGGCCGTGCGCCGGTGGGACGAGCAGGCGAAGGAGCCCGGCCTGGAGACGCCGGACTTCGAGCACTACCGCCCGCTGCTCGCCTCACTCATGCGCTGACCGCCCCCGCCGCGAGGCCCCGAAGCGGCGCGGCCGTCCGGGAGCTCAGTCCAGCTCCCGGGCGTGCCGCGAAAGCGCCGACGTGGCCAGCGAGTTGTGCACGCTGAACGCCACCGTGCCGGGCAGGTAGCGGTCCTGGGACCACTCCACCGGCGTGCCGGTCGGGTCGGTGGTGCGCCGCCGCTCGCGCAGCAGCGGGCCGCCCCGGCGGCAGCCGAGCAGCCGGGCGTCCTCGGCGTTGGCCGCGACGATGTCGATGGTGTGGTCGGCATCCGTGAACAGGATGCCGTGCTCGCGCAGCACCTCGGTGTGCGAGACCACGTCCGGCGGCAGCTCGGCGACGATCTCGCCGACCCGCGGCGGGTAGATCGTCCGCTCGACCATCACCGGGGTGCCGGACAGCGTCCGCAGCCGGACCGTCACGTACACCTCCGCGCCGGGCTCCAGCCGCAGTTGCTCGCGCTCGGCCGCGTCCGCCGGGCGGCGCACCAGGGAGTCCAGGATGCCGCCGGGCTCCTCGCCCATCGAGTACGCCCAGTGCGTGAAGCTGAGCAGTTCGGAGAAGCTCTGCACCCGGGCGCCGCCGAGCACCACCCGTCGGGTGCCGCGGCGGGAGGTGACCAGCCCGTCGGAGCGCAGCACGGCGAGCGCCTGGCGGACGGTGCCGCGGGAGACCCCGTACTGCTCGGCCAGCGCGCCCTCGGCGGGCAGCCGGCCGGCCTCGCCGTACGCGCCGGTGGTGATGGCCTCGCGCAGATCGGCGGCCACCTTGCGGTACAGGGCTCCGGCCGTGCGCTCGACGGGGCGCCCGGGCTCTACTGCCACGTCACTCAATTGTCCCTCCAGGGGCGGTGTCCAGCGCAGCCGTACCGGCACGGACAGCCCGACCTTATCCCGCTGCGCCGTTCGAGCATCGCACCGAACGGATCACGCACCGATGGCCGGATTCCACCGTTCCCGCAGCCGACCCCGGTTCTGGGCCGTCCGTTCACCTTCCCGTCACCGAACTTCGGGTTACTTACCTCCGTCAGCGAAGTTGGCTAGTCAACTCGGACGCCGTCGAACTCACCCCGGACGGCTCCGGACCGCCACTCGCAGATCCCCCGATCCAGACACCCGCTTGCAGTTCCCCCTTCTCAGGAGACTGACCCGTGTCCGTGCACCGTGCCCGCTCCGCCGCCTTCGCGGCCGTCCTGACCGCCGCCGCGCTGTCCCTCACCGCCTGCGGTTCCGCCGGCTCCTCCTCCGCGAAGTCCGGCAGCGACGCCGCGGGCGGCAAGAGCGCCAAGACCGCCACCTCGGTCGCCGACTTCGGCGGCATGGACGCCCTGGTCGCCGCCGCCAAGAAGGAGGGCAAGCTGCACGTCATCACGCTGCCGCGCGACTGGGCGAACTACGGCAAGCTGATGGACGGCTTCAAGGCGAAGTACGGCATCGACATCGAGGACGAGAACCCGGACGGCTCCAGCCAGGACGAGATCAACGCGATCACCTCCCGCAAGGGCCAGGACCGCGCCCCCGACGTGGTCGACCTGGGTGCCGCGTTCGCCACCTCCGGCGGCAAGCAGGGCCTGTTCGCCCCCTACAAGGTCGCCGACTTCGACAAGATCCCGGCCGCCATGAAGGACGCCAACGGTCTGAGCTACAACGACTACGGCGGCTACATCTCGATCGCCTGCGACGCCAAGAAGGTGTCGGCCTGCCCGAAGACCTTCGCCGACCTGCTCAAGCCCGAGTACAAGGGCATGGTCGCGCTCAACGGCAACCCGACCAAGGCGAACGCCGCGTACAGCGCCGTCATGGCCGCCGCCCTGGCCAACAGCGGTTCGCTGGACAACATCCAGCCCGGCATCGACTTCTTCGGCAAGTTGAAGCAGGCCGGCAACTTCAATCCGGTCGAGGTCACCCCGGCGACCATCGAGAAGGGCGAGACCCCGATCACCATCGACTGGTCCTACCTGAACGCCGGCTACGCCGACAAGTTCAAGGACAAGGGCATCGACTGGCAGGTCAGCATCCCGTCCGACGGCGTCTACGCCAACTTCTACAACCAGGCCATCAACAAGGACGCGCCGCACCCGGCCGCCGCCCGCCTGTGGGAGGAGTACCTCTACAGCGCGGAGGGCCAGAACGGCTTCCTGGGCGGCTACGCCACCCCGGCCCTGTTCGACGCCATGAAGGCCGCAGGCACCCTGGACACCGCCACCGCCGCCAAGCTCCCGGCCGTCGAGAAGCCCTTCACCACCTTCCCGACCGACGACCAGACCACCGCGGCCAAGAAGGTCGTGACGGAGAACTGGGCCAAGGCGATCTCGGGCTGATCTGACTGATGACTACGGCTCCCACCCCGGTGCCGGCCAGCGCCTCCGCCGCCCAGAGCGGCGGGGGCGCCCCCGGCCCCGCGTCCCCCGCCCCCGCCCCGGCCACCGCCACGGCCCCGGCCACCGCCACGGCCACCACGGTGCACACCGAGGCCCCCCTCCCGGCCGCGCGCCGGGCCCGCGGCAGCCGCGCCTGGCTCGCCGCCCTCCCCCTGATCCTCTTCTTCGCGATCGGCTTCGGCCTGCCCGCCGTCGCGATCGTCATCGGCGCCTTCACCACCTCCTCGGACGCCCCCGACGGCGGCGGCACCTTCACCCTCGACAACCTCACCGGCTCGCTCCAGGGCGCCTACTGGACGGCCCTGTGGGGCAGCGTGAAGCTCTCCCTGCTGACCGCGCTGATCGCCACCGTGGTCGGCCTGCCGCTGGCCCAGGCCGTGGCGACCTCCCGGTTCCGCGCCTTCCGCGAGGCCGTGATGTCCGCCTCCGGCGTGCTCGCCAACTTCGGCGGCGTCCCGCTGGCCTTCATGTTCGTCGCCACCCTCGGCAACTCCGGCGAGGTCACCAAGAAGCTCGGCCTGACCAAGCACGGCTGGAACCTCTACACCTTCTCCGGCCTGTCCGTGGTCTACCTATACTTCCTGGTGCCGCTGATGGTCATCACCATCACCCCGGCCCTGGAGGGCCTCAAGGTCCAGTGGCGCGAGGCCGCGTACAACAACGGCGCCACCGGCGTGCAGTACTGGCGGCACGTGGCGCTGCCCGTCCTGCTGCCCTCGCTGCTCGGCGGCTTCGTGCTGCTGTTCGGCGCCTCCTTCGCCGCGTACGCCACCGCCGAGGCCATGGTGGGCAGTTCGGTGCCGCTGATCTCGATGCAGATCGGCGACGCGCTGTCCGGCAACGTCCTGGTCGGCCAGGGCAACCTCGCCCTCGCGCTCGGCCTCGACATGATCGTGGTCGCCTGCCTGGTGATGGCCGTGTACCTGCCCCTTCAGCGCCGGAGTGCCAAGTGGCTCGCCTGATCAATCGCATCCGTTTCGGCCGCGGCCTGGTCCTGCTGCTCTGCGGGATCTACTTCGCGGTGCCGATGGCCGCCTCGCTGTGGTTCAGCGTCGACGACAACAAGGGCGGCACCACCTTCCGCGCCTACACCGAGCTGCTGAACGCCCCCGGCTTCACCGACAGCCTGGTGCTCAGCCTCGAACTGGCCGCCGTCACCGTGGCGGTGCTGCTGCTCCTGCTCGTCCCCGCGGTGCTCGCCGCCCGGCTCGGCGCGCCGAAGCTGCGCCCGGTCATCGAGGTCATGTGCTCGATGCCGCTGGTCGTCCCGGTGGTGGCCCTCACCACCGGCATCATCGGTGTGCTGCGCTGGGGCCCGGACTACCTCCAGGACACCCCGTTCTTCCAGACCATCGTGGCCATCCAGGACCCGGCCTTCCCGATCGTCCTGGTCATCGCCTACGTGCTGATGGCCCTGCCGTTCGCCTACCGGGCGATCGACGCCGGACTGCGCGGCGTGGACGTGGTCACCCTGGTCGAGGCCGCCCGCAACTGCGGCGCCGGCTGGCTGCGCGCGGTGTTCACCGTCGTCCTGCCGAACCTGCGCAGCGCGCTGCTGAACGGCGCCGTGCTCACCGTCGCCCTGGTGCTCGGCGAGTTCACCACCGCCTCCATCCTCGGCTTCGGCCCCTTCTCGGTGTGGATCAACTCCAACGGCAAGAGCGACGGCCAGATGTCCGTCGCGGTGTCGATGCTCAGCCTGCTGATCGTCTGGCTCGTCCTGCTGCTGATGTCCGCCGTCGGCCGCGGCCGCAAGGCCGCCCGGTCCTGAACCACCCCCCGTTCTCCAGGAGTTACCAGCCATGACCACGGCCACCGCCACCGCCTCCCGGGCCGCGACCGCCGCCGGCGGCGCCACCGTCGAGTTCCGCTCGCTGCGCCGCGCGTTCGGCGCCACCACCGCCCTCGACGGTCTGGACCTGACCGTCCGGCCCGGTGAACTGCTCGCCCTGCTCGGCCCGTCCGGCTGCGGCAAGACCACCGCGCTGCGCATCCTGGCCGGCTTCGAGCAGCACGACTCCGGCGAGGTGCTGGTCGACGGGCAGGACATCACCGCGATCCCCGCCCACAAGCGCGACGCGGGCATGGTGTTCCAGTCGTACAGCCTCTTCCCGCACCTGACCGCGCTGGACAACGTCGCCTTCGGGCTGCGGATGCGCGGCACCGGCAAGGCCGAGCGCCGCAGGCGCGCCCAGGAACTGCTGGAGCTGGTCGGCCTGCCGCACCGCGCCGAGCACTACCCGCACCAGATGTCCGGCGGTCAGCAGCAGCGCATCGCGCTCGCCCGTGCGCTCGCCCTCCAGCCGCGCGTGCTGCTGCTGGACGAGCCGCTGTCCGCGCTGGACGCCAAGGTCCGCCTCCAGCTGCGCGAGGAGATCCGCCGCCTCCAGCAGGAGCTGGGCATCACCACCCTGTTCGTCACCCACGACCAGGAGGAGGCGCTGTCCATGGCCGACCGGGTCGCGGTGCTGCGGGCCGGGCGGCTGGAGCAGTGCGCCACCCCGTCCGAGCTGTACGGCCGGCCGGCCACCGCCTTCGTCGCCGAGTTCGTCGGCACCATGAGCCGCATCCCGTGCACCCGCACCTCGGACGGCGTCGAGGTGCTCGGCCGCCGGCACGCGGTCGACGGCACCGCGCCGGCCGACGGCGAACTCCAGGTGCTGGTCCGCCCGGAGAACGTCGTCCTCAGCCCGTCCGCGACCGGCCCGGCCCAGGTGGTCACCGCATCCTTCCTGGGCGCCGTCACCCGGCTCACCGTCCGCCTGGACGACGGCACCGAGGTCAAGGCCGACCTGCCCACCGAGGCCGCCGCCGCCCTGCCGGCCGGCGCGCGCGCCGAGCTCACCCTGCCGGACCGCCCGGTACTGGTGGACCGGCGAACCGCCTGAGCGGCCCGTCTGGGATCCTCGTTACCGCCTCTGCACCCTCAGAAGAACCACCGAAGGTACCGCCATGCCTGAAACCGTCGTTCCTGATTCCGCCCCCGTCCCCCTGCCCGCCGCCGTCCTCTTCGACATGGACGGCACCCTGGTCGACACCGAGCAGCTGTGGTGGAAGGCCGCCGCCGAACTCGCCGAGGAGCTGGACCACCCGCTCACCGACCAGGACGCCCCCGAGGTG
The DNA here is from genome assembly GCF_055569135.1 of Kitasatospora sp. NPDC029367. Taxonomy (NCBI): domain Bacteria; kingdom Bacillati; phylum Actinomycetota; class Actinomycetes; order Kitasatosporales; family Streptomycetaceae; genus Kitasatospora; species Kitasatospora sp. NPDC029367. Next base: position 81,310 of record NZ_JBVHYH010000006.1, on the reverse strand, counting down.
CTCGGCCAGGCCGTCGAGCACACCGCCGCCCACCTGCACAAGGTCAGCGGCACCAGCCGCCCCGAAGCCGAACTCGCCGCCGTCCTGGGCGAGTCCTTCGCCGCCAAGGTCGCCGCCGAGACGGTGCCCCGCCCCGGCGCGCTCGACCTGCTGGCCGCCCTGCGCGAGGCCCGGGTGCCCACCGCGCTGGTCTCCGCCTCCCCGCGCCTGGTGGTGGACCTCGTCCTGTCGTCCATCGGCCGCGACTGGTTCGCCGTCACCATGGCCGCCGAGGACACCCCCCGCACCAAGCCCGCGCCGGACCCGTACCTGGCCGCCGCCGAGCGGCTCGGCCTCGACCCGGCCGCCTGCGTCGCCGTCGAGGACACCCCCACCGGGGTCGCCTCCGCCGCCGCGGCCGGCTGCGCGGTGCTCGCGGTGCCCTCCACCGCCGTCCCGATACCCGACGGCCGGCGGATCACCCTGCTGGACAGCCTGGAGCGCGCCGACCTGGCGCTGCTGGGGAAGCTCTCCGCCGCCCCGGCCGTGTGACCGCGACATGCCCTACGTCCTGCTCACCCTCGCCATCCTGAGCGAGGTCTGCGCCACCAGCTGCCTCAAGCTCACCGAGGGGTTCACCCGCCTCTGGCCCAGCCTCGGAGTGGGAGTCGGCTACGCGCTCTCCTTCTACCTGCTCGGCCGCGCGCTCAAGCACATCCCGGTCTCGGTCGCCTACGCCGTCTGGTCCGGCGCCGGAACGGCGGCGGTCGCCGGCATCGGCGTGGTCGCCTTCGGCGAGTCACTGGGCAAGCTGCAGATCCTCGGCATCGCCCTGATCATCGTCGGCGTCGTCGTCCTCAACCTCAAGGGCGGCCACTGACCGCCCGCCACCCCGGCCCGGAGGGCGTCAGGGTCCGGGCGTAGCGTTCCACCCCGACATCGTGAGGAGCGGGGGAAGCAGTGGCGGGAACGAGGACGAGACGCGGGACCGTCGCCCTGGCGGCCGCGCTGGTGGCGGCGGTGCCGGCCGGGACGTTCGGGCTGGTGGCGGTGAGCACGTACGTGGGGTTCGGGGCGGCGGTGCTGCTCGGCCTGGTGCTCGGGGTCGGGTGGATCGTGGGGGTGGTGCGGCTGCTCGGGGCGGCGGCGGGCTGCTGGATGGCCGCGTTCGGGGCGCTGCTGTGGCTCCTCGCGCTGGCCTCGGTGGCCTCGGCCCGGGACTCGCTGATCCTCAGCACCTCGGGGGAGACCGTCACCGCCCGGGTCACGGCCGCGCACGACCGCCCGCAGGGCAAGCGGCCGAGCTCCTCGTACGACGTCGTCGACGGCGACGGCGTGCCGATCCCGAACGGCACGGTGGCCGCGGGCCTGCACGCGCACGCGGTCGGTGACCTGCTCACCGTCCGGTACGACCCGAGGGGCGTCGCGGAGGCGCGCCTGCCGGAGAACGTCGACCTGCTGCGGGACGGCGCCGCCGCCCTCGGCGTCAACGCCGCCCTGATGGCGGGCACCGCCGGTCTGGGCGTGGCGGTGGTCCGCAACGGCCGCCCGCGCCGGGTCCCGTGGCGCCGGGGGAGCGCCCTCTGAGCCACGCCCCGCGGCGCGGCCGCGCGGCGGCGGTGAACCCGCCCGGGCCGACGGGCTACTCCCGCACCACCCGCGCCCGCAGGTAGTTGCGCCGTCCGAAGTTGGGCTCGTCGACCGCCGTGAGCTCCTCGACCTGGAACCGGTACAGCGCCGCCGCCCCGCCCCCGGTGAGGTACTGCCGCCGGACCTCCTGGTCCTGGGCGAAGACCGGGTACCGCCCCTGGTAGGCCGCCAGCGCGGCCTCCGCCTGGTGCCCCCAGGCCTCGCTCGCGCTGCCGGTCAGCTGGAGTCCGCGCAGCTGCTCGCCGAACGCGGGCGGCGGCAGGAAGACGGTGGCGGCGGCCCGGGCCTCCTCGGCGAGGTGGTGGCTGTGCCGGGTGGAGCGCTCGCTGACGAAGTACAGGACGAGGTCCTCGTCGTAGGCGAAGAAGGCGAGGTTGGCGTACGGTCCGTGTTCGTGGCCGGCGGTGGCGAGGGTGAGCACCATGGCCTCGGCGAGCAGCCCTTCGACGCCCTTGTGCAGCAGGTCGCCCGGCCAGTCCCCCTGCGTGATGTCGAGTCGGTACGGCATTCGGCACTCCCTCCGCTGGCACGCCCGGTGCCTTCGCGCCCCGAGCACGACTGAGCCGGGCGGCCGCCCCCGCTCGGGGGCCGCACGCCCGGCTCACATGCTCCACCCGCCGTCCGAAACCGGACAAGGGGCGGGCCACTCACGAAATGGCTACTACCGCGCCCGGTGCGAGGCGTACTCGCGGCTCACCACCGGCACCGTGCCGGGGCCGAGGAGCGGGCGCAGCGCGCCCGACCGCATCCGGTCCACCAGCGGCCCGCAGCGCCCGGCCAGCGGGGCCAGCACCAGGGCGACCAGGGTGCCGACGAGGGCGCCGACCGCCACGTCGTGCGGATAGTGCACGCCGACCCAGACCCGGGAGGCGGCCATCAGGGCCGCGAAGACGGTGGCGACGACGCCGAGCCGGCGGCTGACGAACCAGAGCGAGACCGCGGCGGCGAAGGCGATCACCGAGTGGTTGCTGGGGAAGGACCAGTCACCGGCGGCGGGGCAGGTCTCCAGCGAGACGCTGCCCTTGATCTGCGCGCACGGCCGGAGTTCCTCGACCATGCCCTTGAGCACGGAGTTGATGCCGTACGCGACGACCACGATCACCGGGGAGGCGAGCACCTTGGCCATCACCGCGGAGTCGGCGCCGCGCGCCCGCCACCAGGCGTACAGCATGAACAGGGCGAACAGCCCGAGGCCGATCGCGGACCAGACCTTGATCACGTCGTCCAGCCAGGTCGGGGCGGACTGCGCCCACTTGTTCACCTGGGTGTAGAGGCTGCCGTCGATGCCACTGCCGTCGTACACGGCGAGAGCCCGAGAGGACATCACACGTCACCTCCGTGACGGCGCGCCTTACGGGCGCGGAACAGTTCGAGAACAATGGGGAGCACGGAGACAACTACTACCAGACCGATGATCGGCAGCAGATACTGGTCGATCCCGGGAATCGACGACCCGAGCCCGTACCCGGCCAGCACCACGCCGACGGTCCACACCGCACCGCCCGTCACCTGCCAGAAGGTGAACGAGCGGACCGGCACTTCGAGTACGCCGCAGAGCGGATTCAGCACCGTACGGACCACCGGGATGAACCGGGCCAGCACGATCGCCTTGCCGTGGCCGTACTTGGCCAGCAGTTCCTCGGCCCGCGCCACGCCCTCCAGCAGGCTCTTGCGCTTGGTCCGGCTCAGCAGCGCCCGGCCGCCGCGCCGGCCGATCAGGTAGCCCACCTGGGCCCCGGCCAGCGCCCCGATCAGGGCGGCGGGGAGCACCTGCCACAGGTGCAGCTGCGGGCCCTTGGTGGCGCCGGGCACGCAGAGCAGGCCCGCGGTGAACAGCAGCGAGTCGCCGGGCAGGAAGAAGCCCACCAGCAGGCCGGTCTCGGCGAACAGCACCACGGCGATGCCGAACGCCCCGAAGGCGGCGAGCAGCGAGGAGGCGTCCAGCGGGTTCACGGCGAGGTGGGTGCCCATCGCGAGGTGAACGGCCGGATCGGCGGGGAACTGGAGCAAGGCTGGCGGACCTCCCGTACGTTGGGGGGCGGTCGCCGCGACGCGCGGCGGACCCGCCCGGGACCGTCTACAGTGACGTAGACGGTCTACATGACTGTAGACGAAAGCTGGAGGAAGCGCCGCCATGTCCGACGTACCGTCCGCCCGCCGGCCTGCCGGGGAGCTGGAGTCCGAGGTGCTGGCCGCCCTGTGGTCGGCCCGGCAGCCGATGACGCCGCAGGACGTCCAGACGGCGCTCGGCGGCGACCTCGCCCGCACCACCATCGCGACGATCCTGGCCCGGCTGCACGACAAGGGGACGGTCGAACGCACCCGGACCGGCCGCGCCTACGCCTACACCCCGACCGTCCAGGACACGGCGGGCCTCGCCGCCCGCCGGATGCACACCGAACTCGGCCGCGAGGCCGACCGCTCCACCGTGCTCGCCCGCTTCGTCTCCGACCTCTCCGCCGAGGACGAGCAGCTGCTGCGCGCCCTGCTCGGCGGCGACGGCGACGGCGCCGTCGACGGCACCAACCGCGTCGGCGGCACCAAAAGCGGCGGCTCCCGAGCGACGGGCGGCCCCGGATCGGCGGGCGCCCCGTGATGATCGCCGTCTGGGCGCCGCTGCTGCTGCCCTTCCTGACCGTCCCGCTGGCCCGCCGGCTCGCCGAGGCGCTGCCGCCCCGGGCCGCCGCCTGGCTGCTGGCCGGCACCGCCAGCGTGCTGGCCGGCGGCACCCTCTGCTCGCTCGGACTGCTCGCCGCCGCCGGACTGCTCCAGCTGCCCCCGGTCGCGGCCCTCGGCCACCTCTCGCTGCCCTGGCTCACCGCCGCCGCGCCCAGCGCCCCGCTCGCCGCCGCCCTGGCCGGCCTCGCCCTGGCCGCGCTCGCCGCACTGGCCGTGCGGACCACCCGCCGCCGGTGCCTGGAACTGCGCACCGCCCGGGCCGCGCTGCCCGCCCCGCGCGCCTCCTGCGGCGCCGAGGCGGGAGCCGAGCCGGGCGCCGCAACGGGCACCGCAGCAAGCGCCGCACCGCGCGCCCAGACCGACGCCGACCAGCATCCGGACACGCGCCCCCGCCACGCCCCGATGCGCCGGGCGCGCGCCGAGCGCGGGCCGCAGGACCCCGCCGGGCGCCCCACCCTGCGCCCCACCCCCCGCCCCGCCCGGGCGGCCTGGCGGCAGGCCCTGGCCCGGCTCCGGCACCCCGCCGACCACCCGCTCACCGTGCTGGACGACGAGCGCGCCGACGCCTTCGCCCTCCCCGGCCGCCTGCGCCGCCCCGGCCGGCCCGGCGAGCCCGGCCGGATCGTGGTCACCTCCGGGATGCTGCGCGCCCTCAGCGGGCCCGAGCGCTCCGCCCTGCTCGCCCACGAGCGCGCCCACCTGACCGGCCGGCACCACGTCTTCCTGGCCCTCGCCGAGCACGCCGCCGACATCCACCCGGCGCTCCGCCCGCTGCGCGCGCCCCTCGGGTACCACCTGGAGCGCTGGGCCGACGAGGTGGCCGCCGCCCGGATCGGCGACCGCGCCGTGACGGCCCGCGCGGTCGGCCGGGCCGCCCTCGCCGCGAGCCGCTCGCCCTGGCCGGCCCGGCCCCGTCTGGTCGCCGCCGCCCACTCCGGCCCGGTCCCGCGCCGGGTCGCGGCCCTCCTCCAGCCCCGCCCCTCCACCGCCCCGGCCACCCGGCTGCGGGCCGTCGCGCTGGCCCTGGCCGCCTGCCTGGCCCTGACCACCGGCGCCGCCCTGGAGGCCACCGCCGACCTCCACCACACCGTCGAGACCGCCCAGCACGAACCCGGTACGGAGCGCTAGCCGACCCGGGCCGGACGCCGCACGGACCCCGGCCGGACGCCGAACGAACCCCGGCCGGGCGCCCCGCGCCGTTTCCGTACCGACCGGTATGCGGACTTGGCAGACCCCGTCCCCACGCGCCCATCGCACCCGTACGCTTTCGTCAGCGCGTCGACCCCGGCGCGTCCTCGAACGGCGGCGAGGAGCAACCCGAGTGCGGCAGACCGGACGGCAGTCCCGACGACCAGAGCGCCGCACCCCGCCGACCGCGGCGGAGCTGGCCAGGGTCCACGAACGCACCCTCGCCGACGCCGCCGCCCGCGAACTCGTCCTCCCCGAGAGCACCGGGCCCGGTACGCCCGGCCGGCTCGAACCCCGCCCCGAGATCGGCGACTCCTGGGCCCGGCTGCGCCGCCTCGGCCTCGACCCCGACACCGGCGCCTCCACCGTCCTGCTCGGCCCCGCCGAGCTGGAGCAGCGCCGCCGGGCCAGCGGCCTCGACAACGTCATGCCGGTGCTGCGCGAGACCCTGCTGGAGCCGGTGAGCCAGGCACCGCTGATCCTCGCCATCGCCGACGCCGAGGGCCACGTGCTCTGGCAGGAGGGCGAACGCGGCCTGCGCCGCAGCGCCGACCGGATCGGTTTCGTCACCGGCGCCCGCTGGACCGAGGAGACCGTCGGCACCAACGGCATCGGCGTCGCGCTGCGCGCCCAGCGCCCGATGCACGTCCACTCCGCGGAGCACTACCTGCGCAGCCACCACACCTGGACCTGCGTGGCCGCCCCCGTGCACGACCCGGCCACCGGGCGGCTGGTCGGCGCCATCAACCTCAGCGGCCCGGCCCACAACGTCCGCCCGTACCTGCTCCAGCTCACCGCCACCGCCGCCCGGCTCGCCGAGACCGAGCTGCGCGCCCGCCGCCTGGAGGCGCTGAACCAGCTGCGCACCCTGGCCGCCCCGCTGCTCGCCCGGGTCGGCGGACCGGCCCTGGTGGTGGACGCGGCCGGCTGGACCGCCGCCTCGGCCGGGCTGCCGCCGCAGAGCCGGCTGCGCGTCCCCAGCGAGGGCTGGGACCCGGCCGCCGTGCACTGGGTGCCGGGGCTGGGCGAGTGCGTGCTGGAGCCGCTCGCGGACGGCTGGCTGGTGCGGCCCGTCCGGCCGACCGGGGCGGACGGCTCCGGCACGGTGACCGCCGAACGCGCCGAGGGCGCCCGGCTCCGGCTCGACCTGCGCCGACCGGACCGCCCCGAACTGTCCGTCCGGAGCGCTGCCGACAGCTGGTCGCACCCGGTCAGCCCGCGCCACGCCGAGCTCCTGCTGCTGCTCGCCACCGCCCGCGAGGGCAGCACCGCGGCCCAGCTGGCCGAGGCGCTGTTCGGCGACGCGGGGCGGACGGTCACGGTGCGCGCCGAGCTGTCCCGACTGCGCCGCTACCTGGGCGGCCTGCTGGCCCACCGGCCGTACCGCTTCGCCGACTCGGCACTGGTCACGGTGGAGGGGCCGGCCGATCCGCTCGACCTGCTGCCCTCCTCCACGGCCCCCGCGGTACGACGGCTGCGGGCGGAGCTGGTGGCGGGCCTGGTCCGGCTGCCCGGGGCCGCGGCACCCGTGCCGCCCCCGCGCCACGGCGGGGGCCCGCCGGTCCCGGACGACGACCCGGCCGCGCAGTGCGCACCGGCGAACGGCACCCCCACGAACGGCGCGTCCGCCCACAGCGCTGTCACCGACAGCACTGCCGCCAACACCCCACCCGCGAGGGGAGGTTGCGCTCCTCAGCCGCCCGCGAGCAGCGCGGCCAGCTGGGCGTCGGTGGGCCCGTAGTCGCGCTCGGCCTCGGCCGAGACCAGCGCGTAGGTGCGGTCCAGCCAGGCCTGCACCCGGGGCCTGGAGGCCTCCAGCAGGGCGCTGCCGTGCGGGGATTCGAGCGCCAGGTGCAGCGTCGAGCCGTGGCAGGGGCAGTACGCCGGCCACAGCTTGACGTCGCCCTGGCCGCTGATCCCCTGCAGTCCGTCGCGCAGCAGGTCGCGGGAGAACACCCAGTCCGCCTCGTCCGGACGCCCCAGGTGGAAGGTCAGCAGCACCTCGTAGGGCCGTGCGGTGTCGAAGCGGAACCGGGTGCACACCTCGCCGACCACTTCGTCGCCCAGTGAGATCCGCAGCGTCAGCACCTCCTCCACCGACGCCGGAGCGGCGGCGGAGCCACCCCCATCGCCGCCCGTGGGGGTGGCGGCGAGGGGGGCACTGGAGGCTGCGGACAGCGGGTCGGGCGGCATGACGGTCTCTCCGGGAACGGCGCGGGATGCCATCAGCCTGCGTCACCGGCGACCGGGCGGGCAAGGGTTGCAAGGGGGTTGCAACAACCCCCGCCCGGGCCCGCCGATCCCTACCAGGAATACCAGACGGACCGTCAACTTCCGCTCATCGAACGGATGTCCGGAAAATGGAGGGATACTGTCCGTCGTCCGGCCACCCGCTGGTACGCTCTCCCCCTCCCGGCGCGGGCCCGCCCGCGAGGCCGGCCCGGAACGGCCGGACCGCTGCCCGGCGGTGGTGCATGGGAGAATACGGCGACGCGACGGCGGCTTCGGGGAGGGAGGGGTCCGGTGGCTGTGCGTGGGGAGACCACGCGGGACGTGCAGCACGAACCCGCACGACAGGGCCGGCACGGTCGGCCCCGCCCGTTCGGCGGCCGCTTCCGGCTGCCCACCCTGCGCTTCTCCGGTGCCGCGATGGCGATGTCCACCGTCGTGGGCATCAGCATCGCCACCACCCTCCTGCTGAACGAGCAGCAGGGCATCGGCCGCCGGGCCGGCGTCGCCCGGGTCGGCACCACCCCGCCGCCCAGTCCGAGCGGTACGGACCAGGCCGAGGCGGCCTCCGAGCGGACCACGGACACCCCTCCCCCGCCCTCCGGCCGCCCGCACGCCCCGAAGGCCTCCGGCCGTCCCTCCACGCACCCGTCCGGCCCGGCCAATGCCGCCGCCACGCCGCCGTCGGGGCTGCGGGCCGGAACGGCCGTACCGGTCACGCCGTCGACCGGCGGGCAGGCCTCCGCCGGGCACGACCCGCGCCCCTCGGCCGACACCCCGGCCGACGGCGTCTCCCCCTCCGCCCAGCCGCCCACGGCCGCCGACCCGTCCACCCCGGCGCCCGGGCAGGCGGGTACAGGGCAGGCGGGTACCGGACGACCCGGCGTCGGAGCAGCCGGCACGGGCGAATCCCCGCGCCCGCCCGCGCTCCAGCCGGCCAAGCCCGGCCGCCCGGGCGCCGCCCTCCCCGGCCCGGGCCGCCCGCTCCCGCCGCCACCGGCCGGCGCCGTCCCCGGAAACACCGCCGGCACCGAGGGCACCGCCGGCACCGGTGCCACCAACGGCACCGACAGCACCAGCAGCACCGAGGACGCCGGGGCCGCCGACGGCGCCACCGACGGCACCACCCCGGACGCCGACCAGGCCCTGACCGGCACCGGACTGACCACCGCCCTCGGCCGCGACGGCCTCCGGCACGCGCTGGACCTCACCGTGACCGAACCGGTCACCGCACTCCAGGCCGAATTCCGGCTCACCGCAGGCGAGTTGGCCCCCGGCACCGGCACCGTCTGGACCGACCTGCCGGGCGCCGTGGTGACCACCCAGCAGGAACGCGGCAGCCTGGTCTACCGCTTCACCACCCCGCCCGGCACCGACGTCGAGCCCGGCCGCTACTGCTTCGTCGTGCGCGGCAGCCGCCCGGCCGAGCAGGTCGGCCCGGTACGCAGGTCGGGCGCGCAGGAGAGCTGGAACGCCGCGGCCTTCGGCATCGACCACCCCCGGGCGGTCGCCGCGCTCGGCGGCTTCGGCCCGACGGCGCCGCAGCCCACCCAGCAGCCCACCCAGCCGCAGCCCACCCAGCAGACCGCGCCGCAGCGGGCGCCCCAGCAGCCCGTACCCCAGCCCGCGCCGCAGGCCGCCCGGCAGCCGGCGGGCCAGGTCCGCTGACCCCCCTCGGCCGATCCGATCGTCCGATGATCGGCCAGCTCACCGGGCTCATCCCCGCACCCCCGTTCGTTACTGTGTGCAGCACCCGGCCCGACGCCCCCAGCGGCCCCGGCCCGGGCCGTCGTTCCGCACCCGAGGAGGAGTCCTTGTCCACCGTCCTGACCCAAGGCGGCAACGCACCGCTGACCGCCGCGCGGGTGACCGTCGAGGTCACCGCGCCCAAGGCGCTGGACGTCTCCGGCCTGCTGCTGACCGACGCCGGCAAGGTCCGCTCGGACGCCGACTTCGTCTTCTTCAACGCCCCGCACGGCCCGGGCGTGAGCCTGCGCCCGGCCGCCGCCGAAGCACCTGACGCGATCACCGTCGACACCCCGGCCGTCCCGGCCGACATCAGCAAGGTCGTGGTCACCGCCAGCCCGGCCGACCAGTCCGCCACCTTCGCCGGGATCGAGCCCACCGCCACCGTCCGGGACGCCGACACCGGCGCCGTCCTGGTCACCTTCACCCCGCCCCGGCTGGGCCTGGAGACCGCGCTCATCGTGGTCGAGATCTACCGGCGCAACGGGGTCTGGAAGGTGCGCGCGGTCGGCCAGGGGTACGCGGACGGCCTGGCGGGCATCGCCACCGACTTCGGCGTCACCGTCGACGACGCCCCGACCCCGTCGAGCGCACCGAGCGCACCGAGCGCACCCACCCCGCCCCCGGCCCCGACCCCGCAGCCGACCGTCCAGCTGCACTCCCCGGCCGACCTCCCGCTGCCGCCCGTCCCGCCGGTGCCCCCGGCCCCGCCCGTCCCCCCGGCGCCGCCGGCTCCCGCGGTCGACCCCCGGATCGCCCTGGCCACCGTCCCGGCCATGCCCGCCGCACCCCCGGAGCCCCCGGCCCCCGCAGCCACCCCCGCCGAGCGCCCCAAGGTCACCCTGGACAAGGGCCGGGTCAGCCTGGTCAAGGGCAGCTCCGTCTCCCTGGTGAAGAACGGCCGCCCCTTCCTCTCCTCGGTCCGGATGGCCCTCGGCTGGGAGTCCGCCGCCCGCGGCCGCGACATCGACCTGGACGCCTCCTGCCTCGCCTTCGATGCCCAGCACAAGCGCCTGGAGACGGCGTGGTTCATGAAGCTGAGCATCTTCAACGGCGCGATCGCCCACTCCGGCGACAACCTGGTCGGCGGTGACGGCGGCGACGACGAGGCGATCACCGTCCACCTGGAGGGCCTGCCGACCGAGGTCCACGCGCTGGTGTTCGTGGTCAACTCCTTCTCCGGCCAGAAGTTCACCGAGCTGCGGAACGCCTACTGCCGCCTGGTGGACGTCCGCACCGAGGAGGAGCTGGTCCGCTTCGACCTGACCCACTCCGAGCCGCGCACCGGCGTGGTGATGTGCAAGCTGGTCCGCCGCCCGACCGGTGAGTGGGAGATGACGGCGCTCGGCGAGTTCGTCGACGGCAAGACCGCCCGGGCGATGATCGAACCCTCCGCCGCCCTCCTCTGATCCCGATCCCGACCGCATCCACTCAACGTCAAAGCCACGCCACCGATTTCACCCCCCAGGGGCATCAAGTCGTCCACGGATCGACTCGATTGACTCTCCGGGGGGTGATTCGCGCTCTCCCCTGCATCCAAGGAGGAGAGACCGTGCCGCACATCCCGTCCCGCCTCGTCGTCGCCGGCACCGCCGTCGCCCTGGCCGTCGGCCTGATCACCCCCACCACCGCCGAGGCCGCCGCCAAGCCCGTCACCCGCGCCGCCGGGCTGGAGTGGGTGGCCCTCGGCGACTCGTACACCGCCGGGATGATCCAGGCCACCGGCGACGAGTTCGAGGCCCCGCGCGACGGCTGTGCCCGCACCACCGGCTCCTACCCGGAGGTCATCCGCCGCGACCTCGGCCCGCTGGTCGACCTGCGCAACGTCAGTTGCAGCGGCGCCACCACCGGGAACGTCTACGCGACCGAGCTGTCCCCGCTCGGCCGCCCGCTCCCGCCGTACGGCACCGACCCGGACGCGCCGTTCCCGCCGGTCCCGCCGCAGATCGACGCCGTCAGCCAGAGCACCGACCTGATCACCGTCGGGATCGGCGGCAACGACCTCGGCTTCGCCCAGATCCTCGAGGACTGCGTCACACTCGGCGCCGGTACCGGAAACACCGGTACGCCCTGCAAGGACAAGTACGACACCCAGCTGCCCGGCCGCCTCAACCAACTCCGTTCCGGCTACGACCAGATGCTCACCGCACTGCACGCCAAGGCCCCGTCCGCCAAGGTCGTCACCGTCGGCTACCCGCACCTCGTCCCCGAGGACGCCAACCGCTGCCGGTACGGCGACCCGCTGCAGTTCGCCACCTTCACCACCGGAGACCTCGCCTGGGCGCGGGCCGCCATCCTGGAGCCGCTCAACGCGGTCATCCAGCAGGAGACCGCCGCCCACCGGGACACCTTCGTGGACCTCTACCCGGCCAGCGCCGGACACAGCGTCTGCGACGACGACCGCTGGCTGGACGGCCTGCTGACCAGCATCCTGCCCCTCGAGTACGCCCTGGTGCACCCCAACGCCAAGGGCCAGGCCTTCGCCGCCGCCCAGGTCGAGACAGTCATCCTCGGCGACTGAGGGAAAACCGGTGGCGCGGCCCACCGTCGGGGATCATCCTGATCCGATGATCATCCGCGAAGCCACCCCCGAGGACTGGTCGGCCATCTGGCCGTTCTTCCGCGACATCGTCGCCGCCGGCGAGACCTTCCCCTACCCCCTGGACATGCCCTCCGAGCTGGGCCGGGAGTGGTGGATGAAGACCGCCCCCGACCGCACCGTGGTCGCCGTCGACGAGGACGGCACGGTCCTCGGCACCGCCAACATGAACCGCAACCGCCCCGGCAACGGCGGGCACGTGGCCAGCGCCAGCTACATGGTCGACCCGGCCCACCACGGCAAGGGCATCGGGCGGGCCCTGGTCGAGTACACCCTCGACTGGGCCCGCGGGGCGGGCTTCCGCGCCATGCAGTTCAACGCGGTGGTCGCCAACAACGACCACGCCGTCAAGCTCTACCGCTCGCTGGGCTTCGAGGTGGTCGGCACCGTCCCCGAGGCCTTCCACCACCCGGTCGACGGCTACGTCGGCCTGCACGTCATGTACCGCCCGCTGTAACCACGGGGCCCTACTCCTCGATCGCCCCGCCGACCCGCCGCAGGTGCTGCCGGAAGCTGTACGACGGGTCGGCGGCGCGCCGCTCCAGGAACTCCTCGAAGCGGGTCTGCCTCCGCAGGGTGTCCCCGGCCGTGATCCGCCCGGCCTGCGCCCGTTCGGTGGCGGCGATCCCGGCGGCCGTCTCCAGCACCTCCCCGGCCCGGTCGGCCGGCACGAACAGCACGCCGTCGGCGTCCGCGAACACCGCGTCCCCGGTGGTCACCAGGTGCGGCCCGAACCGCGCCGACTCCAGCGCCTCCGGCTCCCGCCCGTCCAGCCGCAGCGGCCCCACCGGCAGCGCGCCGTAGCTGAACACCGGCAGCCCGATCTCCACCAGCTCGGGGGTGTCCCGGTGCAGCCCCCACACCACGATCCCGGCCACCCCGGCGGCCCGCGCCTCCAGCACCGCGAGGTCCCCGATGCAGGCCTCGTCGGTCCGCCCGCCGTTGTCGATCACCAGCACGTCCCCGTCCAGCGCGCCCCCGTACGCCTCCAGGAACACGTCCACGCTCCCGTAGTGCCGCACCGGCAGCACCCGCCCCGCCACCCGGCCCCCGGCCACCACCGCCCCCACCCCCACCGGCGCCGCCCGCACCCCCACCCCGAGCCGCACACACGCATCCGCCACCAACGGCGTCGACAGCCCCTCGAACTGCTTCAACATCCCCAACTCCTCCCACCAAAAGCCCAGTTGACCAGCACCGGGATGCTATTCCAAGCCTCAAACTCACACCATCGAGTGAAAGTCCGCCGTGTACTGCACAACCAGACCCGGCCGCCAATAGCGTGACGCCCATCTGAAGGAGGGGCATCATGAGTGCTGTGGCGCATGAGCAACCGATCACGGGCGACCCATCGCAGGCCGACATCCTGCTGGAGAGCTTCCTGAGCCTGCACTCCCCCGAAGGCTTCCGAGCTGAGCTGATCGAGGGAGAGATCATCGTGGCACCACCGCCGGACGGCAGGCACGAGTACTACTTCGACCTGCTGATCGACGAGGTGAAAGCCAAGTCGGCAGTCCGCATGCAGGGGTCCGGCAACAAGGGGCTTCGGTTGGCCAGGGGCGGTCTCTGCCCCAAGAACTACGTCATCCCCGACCTGACCTTCGCACCGAGAGAGCTCGACATCCTGTGGGACGCCCCGCCCTGGATGGATCCGGACGGGGTCGCGATGGTCGCTGAGATCACCTCCAGCAAGCCTGACCAGGACCGCATCACCAAGCGGCACTGCTACGCCCGGGCGGGCATCCCGCTGTACCTCCTCATCGACCGCGAGAAGTCGCAGGTCAGTCTGTTCAGCAAGCCGCACCGCGAGGAGTACACCGAGGTCCACCTCGCCGCCTTCGGCGAGCCCCTCACTCTCCCCGCCCCCTTCGACTTCGATCTGGACACCAAGTACTTCCTTCGGCCGTGAACGCACAAAACGGCCCGCACCCCCCGTCAGGGGTGCGGGCCGTTCATCCTGCCGCCAGGGTCAGCTACGGGTGGCCATGGCGCGCAGGAAGAAGGTGAGGTTGGCCGGGCGCTCGGCGAGGCGGCGCATGAAGTAGCCGTACCATTCCTGGCCGTACGGGAGGTAGACCCGCATGGTGTTGCCCTCCTCCGCGAGGCGCAGCTGCTCCTCGGGGCGGATGCCGAACAGCATCTGGTACTCGAAGGAGTCCCGGGTGCGGTTGTTCCACTGGGCCAGCTGGCCGGCGATCTTGATCATGTTGGGGTCGTGCGAGGCGATCATCGGGTAGCCCTCGCCGGCCATCAGGATCTTGAGCGCGCGGACGTACGCGAGGTCGACCTCGTGCTTGCCCTGGAAGGCGACCGACTCGGGCTCCTTGTAGGCGCCCTTGCACAGGCGCACCCGGGAGCCGGGGCCGGAGAACTCACGGCAGTCGGCCTCGGTGCGGCGCAGGTAGGCCTGGAGGACGACGCCCAGCCAGGGGAAGTCCGCCCGCAGCTCGCGCGCGATGGCGAGGGTGGAGTCGGTGGTGGTGTGGTCCTCCATGTCGAGGGTCACCGTGGTGCCCGCGTCGGCGGCGGCCTCGCAGATGCGGCGGGCGTTCTCCAGCGCGATCTTCTCGCCGTCCACCGGCAGGAACTGGCCGACGGCCGACAGCTTGACGGACACCTCGGCGGCGGCGGCGAGGCCGGTCTCCTTGAGGGCCTTGAGCAGGTGCTCGTAGGCCTCGGCGGTGCCGGCGGCCTGGGCGGCGTCCTTGGTGTCCTCGCCGAGGTGGTCGAGGGTGACCTTGCGGCCGGTGGCGACCAGGTCGTCGGTCGCGGTGACGGCGTCGTCGAGGACGTCACCGGCGACGAAGCGCTCGACTATCGCGTGGGTCGGGGGGAACTTCTCGACCACGGTGCGGACCTGGGGGGACCGTGAGGCCGCGAGAAGGGCGGAACGGAGCATCGGGACTCCTGGAGCTGGTGTTTCCAAGGGTGGCAGAAAAGGGCCGGGGCGGCGGTACGGGGGTGGGCCGCCGCCCCGGCGGGGCGACACCCGGCTGCGGGGCCGGACGTCGCGGGTGACCGATGGCCTCTACAGCGGATCGATCGGCGACAGGGCTGGTCAGCCCATGTGCGGGTAGCGGTAGTCGGTCGGCGGGACGAAGGTCTCCTTGACCGAGCGGGTCGACGTCCAGCGGGCCAGGTTCTGCTTGGCGCCGGCCTTGTCGTTGGTGCCGGAGGCGCGGCCGCCGCCGAAGGGCTGCTGGCCGACGACGGCGCCGGTGGGCTTGTCGTTGATGTAGAAGTTGCCGGCGGCGAAGCGCAGCTTGTGCATCGCGTCCTGGGCCGCGGCGCGGTCCTGGGAGATGATCGAGCCGGTCAGGCCGTAGGGCGACACGGACTCCATCTGGGCCAGCATCTCCTCGTACTTCTCGTCCTCGTAGACGTACACGGCGAGGATCGGGCCGAAGTACTCGTCGCGGAAGTACTCCGAGGCCGGGTCCTGGCAGACCAGGACGGTCGGGCGGACGAAGTAGCCGACCGAGTCGTCGTAGGTGCCGCCCGCGATGACCTCGACGGAGGCGTCGGCGTGGGCGCGGTCGATGGCGGCCTTGTTCTTGGCGAAGGCGCGCTCGTCGATGACGGCCGACATGAAGTTGGACAGGTCGCTGACGTCGCCCATGGTGAGGCCGTCGACCTCGGCGGCGAACTCGTCCTTGAGGCCGGCCCAGATCGAGGCGGGGACGTAGGCGCGGGAGAGCGCCGAGCACTTCTGGCCCTGGAACTCGAAGGCACCGCGGGTCATCGCGGTCTTCAGCACGGCCGGGTCGGCGGACGGGTGGGCGACCAGGAAGTCCTTGCCGCCGGTCTCGCCGACGATCCGCGGGTAGGTGCGGTAGCCGGCGATGTTGTTGCCGACCTCGCGCCACAGGTGCTGGAAGGTGGCGGTGGAGCCGGTGAAGTGGATGCCGGCCAGCGCGGGGTGCTTGAGCGCGACGGCGGAGACGTCCAGGCCGTCGCCGGTCACCATGTTGATGACGCCCTTGGGCAGGCCGGCCTCCTCCAGCAGCTGCATCAGCAGGTGCGCGGAGTACTGCTGGGTGGGGGACGGCTTCCACAGCACCACGTTGCCCATCAGCGCGGGCGCGGTCGGCAGGTTGCCGGCGATCGCGGTGAAGTTGAACGGGGTGATCGCGTAGACGAAGCCCTCCAGCGGGCGGTGGTCGCTGCGGTTCCACACGCCGTCCGAGGAGATCGGCTGCTCGGCCATGATCTGGCGGGCGAAGTGCACGTTGAAGCGCAGGAAGTCGACCAGCTCGCAGGGGGTGTCGATCTCGGCCTGCTGGGCGGTCTTGGACTGGCCGAGCATGGTGGCGGCGGCCAGGGTCTCGCGCCAGGGGCCGGCCAGCAGGTCGGCGGCCTTGAGGAAGATCGCGGCGCGCGAGTCGAAGGAGAGCGCCTGCCAGGCCGGGGCAGCGGCCAGGGCAGTGTCGATGGCTTCCTGCGCGTCCGCCTGGGTGGCGTTGCGCAGGGTGCCGAGCCGAGCCGCGTGGTTGTGCGGCTGGACGACGTGGATCTCGGTGCCGCCGCCCATCCGGCGCTCACCGTTGATCGTCATGGTCAGCTGGACCGGCTCCTGGCCGCCCAGCTCCTTCAGCTTGGCCTCCAGGCGAGCCCGTTCGGGGCTGCCGGGGGCGTAGCTGTGGACCGGCTCGTTCACCGGCGCGGGGACCTGGGTCACAGCATCCATGAGGCGCACGCTCTCCTTCGTTCAATGCGGGGGAAGGCCTGCACGGGTCACGCGCAGGCCACAGCACGAACGCTATTCCTGCCCGCCGGGCCACTTGATTGGCCGGGCGGCTAAATTCCCCCGTACGGCGTTGTCCGGCCCGACGAAGGCGGTCACGCCGCGGTCACGACCGCCCGTCAGGCGGCCCGGTCCGAACGCCCCTCCCGCCCCAGCTGTCCCGCAGGCACCACCCGCCGCTCCCAGTCGATCCGGTACCCGTGCACCGGCCGGAGCAGCTTCTCCGGGCTCATCACGGTCCGCGCCATGATCGGCGCGACCAGCCGGAAGACCAGCCGCCCGACCGCCCCGGAGGCCTTCTGGTTGTTGGTGCGCTCGGCCGCGGCGGCTATCCGCTCCACCCGGGGCCGGCGCAGCGCCTCGTACGCGGCGAAGGCCTCGGTGTGGTCGGGCAGGTCGCGCAGGCAGCGGGCGAGTTCGACGGCGCTCTCGACGGCGAGCGAGACGCCCTGGCCGGAGCTGTTGGACGGCGCGTGCACCGAGTCGCCGACCAGCACCATCCGGCCGCGGTACCAGTGCGGGACGGACGGCATGATCTCCAGCCGGGGGAAGGTCTCGACCGTCCCGGCGTCGGCGACCGCCAGCACCTCGCGGGCGGGGCGGTCGTCGGCGTGCAGCTCGCGGCAGCGGCGCAGCCACTCCTCCCGGCCGACCGCGCGGACCTGCTCGGTGGTCAGCTGCTCGGGCTGCGGGATGTTGCTGAACCAGGCGGTGCCGCGGCCCTCGGGCAGGCCCCAGTAGCCGAAGAAGGCCCGGGCGCCGTTGGCGAAGTGCATGGTCTCGCCGCGTCCGGCCCGGCCGGGCAGCCGGTACGGGCTGTAGCCGCCGACGCCGAGCAGGCCGGTGTACCTGGCGGCGGGCGCGTCCGGGTCGATCAGGGTGCGAACGGTGGAGCCGGTGCCGTCGGCGCCGATCAGCAGGTCGCCGGTGGCGCTGGTGCCGTCGGCGAACCGTGCGGTGATCCCGTCGGCGCCCTCCTCGGCGCCCACCAGCCTTTTGCCGTACCGGACTTGGATCCCGGCCCCGGCCAGCCGCCGCTGCAGCACCCGGTACAGCTCGGCGCGGCGCATCACCCGCCCGCGCGGCAGGTCGGTGAGGCCGGCGAACTCGGCCAGCACGCCGCCCCTGCCGTCCTCGATCAGCATCGGCCCGATCGGCTGGCCGACCTGCCCGACCTCCTCCTCCAGCCCGACCACGGCGAGGGCGCCGAGGCCGTTGGGGGCGATCATGAACGTGCCGCCGATGCCCTCGGCGGAGGCCTCGTAGGCCTCGAAGACCTCGGCCTCGAGGCCGGCCCTGCGCAGCGCCAGTGCCGTCACCGGGCCGGCGATGCCGCCGCCGATGACCAGGGCCTTCTTCGCGGTGCGGACGGTTCGCGGTGCACTCATTGCAGACTCCCGAAGTACTCCTGCCAGGTCCGGACGAAGTCCGGCTCCTGGAGCTGGGCGATGAGGCGCTCGACGAAGGCGATCTCGGTCTCCAGGCCGCCGACCCGGTACTCCTCCTCGATCAGGAAGAGCCAGCCGACACCCTCCTCGGTGGCCTTGCGCAGGGCCTCCCGGATCCCCGCCGCCTCGGCGGTCAGGGCGGTCAGCCGCCGCCCCAGGAGCTCCACCGACTCGGCCGGCGGGAGCACCATGAGCAGCGACAGCGAGACCCCGAACGCGGGGTACTCGTGCCGCGGTTCGGCGACGAGTTCGCGCATCCAGTCGAAGAGCTCCGCCCGCCCCTCCTCGGTGAGGGCGTAGACGGTGCGCTCCGGCCGCTGGGTGTCGCGGACGGTCTCCTGCTCGGCGACGAACCCGGCCTTCCGCAGCTGCTCCACGACCATGTAGAGCGAGCTGCGGTTGTACTTGATGTTGCGGTCCTTGGCGTGCTCCTTGAGCCGACGGCCCATCTCGTACGGGTGCATCGGCTCGGCCATGAGTTCGGCCAGGACCGCGAGCGCCAGCGGGTTCGACACCTTGCGTCGCTTCGCCACGAGACATCCTCATCTCTTGGTCAGCACTGACTATCCACTCCTGAATAGTCAGAGTCAACTATTTTCGAGAGACGAACCGCGATGCTGTCCGCCCGGCTAAAATCAACCACACACCGTTGTCCGAGCGGATGAAGGAGGTCCGGAGTGACCACCCCCGGCCTCCCGCTCCGCCAGCTGCTGATGTCCCTGGGCGAACCCCTGGTCGAACTCCAGGCCGCCCCCCAGGGCCTGGACGTCCCCGTCCGCGACGTCGCGATCCTCGACCCGGAGGACCCTCCCACCGCCTCCCCCGGCGAACTCGTCCTCGCCATCGGTGCCCGCGGCCGCGCCGCCCTCCCCGCCCTGCGCGCGGCCGGCCGGGCCGGCGCCGCCGCCGTCGCGGTCAAGCTGGACGCCCCCGGCCAGGCCGACGCCCTGCGCGAGGCCGCCACCGACGCGGGCGTCGCCCTGCTGTCGGTGCGCCGGGAGACCCGCTGGGAGCACCTGGACTCGCTGGCCCGGGCGATCATCGCCGGCCCCGACGCCCCGGACTCCCCCGGCCCCCCCGAACCCAACGCGGGCGACCTCTTCTCCCTCGCCCAGACCGTCGCCGTGCTCACCAACGGCATCGTCTCGATCGAGGACACCTCCAGCCGGGTCCTCGCCTACTCCCGCTCCTCCGACTCCGACGAGGTCGACGACCTGCGCCGGCTCTCCATCCTGGGCTGGCAAGGCCCGGAGCCGTACCTCTCCAAGCTCCGCGAGTGGGGCATCTTCCAGCACCTGCGCAGCTCGGACACCCCGATCGCGGTCGAGCCGCACCCCGAGCTCGGCCTGCGCCGCCGCCTGGCGGTCGGCATCCGGGCCGGCGCGCAGCCGCTCGGCACCATCTGGGTCCAGGAGGGCGCCCAGCCGCTGGCCGCCCACGCCGAGCAGGCCCTGGTCGGCGCCGCCCGGGTCGCGGCCGCCCAACTGGTGCGCCGCCGACGCGAGTTGTCCGCCGACGTCCGGCTCACCCAGACCCTGCTGACCGGACTGCTGGAAGGCTCCACCGGCCCCCAGTCGCTGGCCACCCACCTCGGCCTGGACCTGCGCCGCCCGGCCACCGTGCTCGCGTACGGCGCCCACACCACCGAGGCGCTGCACCGCTCCGACGTCACCGGCCTGATCTCGGTGCACACCGCCGCCCGGCACCGCGCCGCGCTGCTCGCCCCGATCGAGTCCCGGGTCTACGTGCTGCTGCCCGAACTCCCGCCCGGGCTGCCGATGACCACCGTGCGCGGCTGGGCGGCCGAGGTGGTCACCGCCGCCCGGGAGCACCTCGGCGTCCCGCTGCGCGCCGCGATCGGCTCGACCGTCGACGGCCTGTCCCAGGTGCCGGACTCCCGCGCCCAGGCCGACCGCATCCTGGACGCGATGGGCCGCGGCGGGGTCGACCTCGACGTCGCGGCGCTGATCGACGTCCAGGCCGAGGTGCTGGTCAGCGAGGTGCTCGCACTGCTCCAGGACCGCACCGGCCTGCGCGACCCGCGGCTCACCGCGCTCGCCGAGTACGACCGCCGCCACCACACCCGGCTCGCCGAGTCGGTGCTCGCCTGGCTGGACGCGCTCGGCGAGGTCCGGGTCGCCGCCGACGCCCTGCACATCCACCCCAACACCCTGCGCTACCGGGTGCGCCGCGCCGAGCAGTTGACCGGCATCGACCTCGCCCAGCCGCAGCAGCGGCTGCTGGCGATGCTGCAACTGCGGCTGCCCGCGGACGAGTAGTCCACGGGCAGCCGGTCACGCTCCGGAGCTCGGGCGCCGGGGGTCAGACGCCGAGGGGCGGGCGCCGGGGGTCACGCTCCGGAGGTCAGGCGGGAGGGGTCAGGCGCCGTACCCCTGGCCGCGCCTGTGCTCGTTCAGCCGGCGCCACGGCCCGCTGATCGCCAGCTGGATGCCCGGCTCCTGGATGTTGGCGAAGAGGGTCCGGCCGTCGTCCGAGAAGGTCACCCCGGTGAACTCGCTGAACTCGGGCTTCTCGGCGCTGCCGATGTTCAGCTCGTTGCGCGCGATCGGGTAGACCAGCCCGTCCTCGGTGGCGCCGAACAGGTGCGAGATCCCGTTGCCGTCCTCGGCGATCACGATGCCGCCGTACGGCGAGACGGTGATGTTGTCCGGGCCGTCGTAGTTGTCGTGGTCGCCCAGGACGTCGTCGTTGACGCCCAGCAGCACCTTGAGGGTGATGGTGCGACGCGCCGGGTTGTAGAACCACACCTGGCCGTCGTGCTGCACCGGGCTCTCCGAACGGGCGTAGCTGGAGACGAAGTAGAAGCCGCCGTCGCCCCACCACATGCCCTCCAGCTTGCGGGCCCGGGTGACCTCGCCCTCCTTGAACTGCTTGCGCACCGAGACGGTCCGGGCGTCGCGGTCCTGCACCTTGACCCAGTCGGCGCCGTAGACGGTGCCGACCTTGGTGGCCCGGGAGAGGTCGTCGACGAACCGGCCCTGGGCGTCGAAGACCTTGAAGGCCTCCAGCACGCCGGCGTCGGCGGCGAGCCTGCGCAGCTGGTGGCGGCCGTGCCGGAAGCCGGCCGGCGGGGTCCAGCGGAACAGCAGGCCGTTCGGGTTGGAGGCGTCCTCGGTGAGGTAGACGTGGCCGCGCTCGGGGTCCACCACCACGGCCTCGTGGGCGTACCGGCCGAAGGCCTTCACCGGCTGCGGGTCGCGGTTGTAGTCGTCGTCGAAGGGGTCGACCTCGAAGACGTAGCCGTGGTCCTTGGTGAAGCCGTTCTTGCCGGCCCTGTCCTCGGTCTCCTCGCCGGACAGCCAGGTGCCCCACGGGGTCACCCCGCCCGCGCAGTTGGTGGCGGTGCCGGCGATGCCGACCCACTGCTCGACCGAGCCGTCCCGCTTGGCGTGCACGATGGTGCAGCCGCCGGCCGCGCCCGGGTCGTAGACGTGCCCCTCGGTCAGCGGCACCGGGTACGGCCAGTTGGCCCGGGCGCCGGACAGCTCGTGGTTGACCACCATCAGGTTGCCGCCGCGCTCGTCCTCGAAGGCGGACGTGCCGTCGTGGTTGCTCGGGGTGAACTCGCCGGTGCGCAGCCGGGTCTGCCCGGCCCGGTTGAGCACCTTGTACGAGAAGCCCTTGGGCAGCGAGAGCAGCCCGGCCGGGTCCGGTACCAGCGGGCCGTAGCCGATCGCGGCGCCGCCCGCCGCGTTGGTCCCGGCGGCACCGGCCGCGGCGGCGACCGGGGCCTCGCCGCCGACCGGCGCGGCGATCGCACCGGGGGCGCTGGCCAGCGCCTCTGCGCTGCCGGCGATCAGCACGCCGGCCCCGACGAGGGTGGAACGGTTGACGAAGTCCCGGCGGGACAGCGACATGGCAGCAACTCCTGGGGGTTGTACGGGCGTCGAGGCAGGTCGTCGACGCCCAGCAGACTCCGCCGCAGGGATGAACCCGGCATGACGCCCACCGCACGACGAGGCGTCCATTTGCCAACCGATGACCGACACATGACCTGGGCTTTACCGAGCGCGGGTCAGCCCCGCCCCTCCCGCCACTGCTCCCAGGCCGACAGCCACAGCTGCTCCACCAGCCGGTGCTCCTCCGGGGTGCCCGACCCGGCCGTCCCCGGGCGCTCCCGCCACAGCTGCTCCCAGGCCCGCTGCGCCGGCAGGCTGGCCACCTCGCTGGCGAACACGGTGTACCGCACCACCTCCTCGACCGCCGCCTCCCCCTCCGGCGTGCCGATCAGCCAGTGCGTCTGCTGGGACAGCCGGTTGAGGTGGTTGACCATCGAGGTCACCGCCGCCGCGGCCTCCTCCCGGGTCTCGGTGGCGAGCCGCATCTGCTGGCGCACCGCCGCCTCCCAGCGCACCGCGCAGACGTCCCCGCGCAGCCCGCGCGGCAGTCGCGGCGTCCGCCCGACCCGCACGTGCGCCTCGATCGCGGCGGCCTCCGCGATGCTCTGGGCGATCAGCTCCCGGTGCGCCTCCAGCCCTGCGGCGGGCGGCAGTTCACGCTCCTCGACCGGTACGTAGCGGGCCCGCCGGGAGGCCAGGTCGCGCAGCAGCTCGGTGCGCCCGCGCAGGTAGCAGTCGAAGTCCCCGATCCCGGCCAGCTCCACCCCGCCGGGGGGCAGCCCGCGCCCGCACACCGTGACGGCCTGCCCGTCGACCCGCAACCGGCCGGCCCACACCGGCCCGGCGGCCTCCGGGCCACCGGCCGCGCTGACCGCGCCGCCGGGCAGCGGCAGGTCCTCGTGCACCTCCACCGGGTAGGGCTCGCCGTCCACGGTGATCCACTCCCGCAGCGTCCGCACCCGGCCCGGCCCGTCGCCCTCGTCCACGCCCAACTGCTCGTAGACGCGGTCCCGTTCGTCCTCGACCACGTCCTCCAGCTCGGGCAGCACCTCACAGCCGTCGGCCCCCGGCCGGTACGTCCGCACGGTCACGTACGGCCCGGCCGCGGTGGTCCAGTCGCCGCACTGCACCTCGACCCAGCGCAGCTCACCGCCACAGGTCTCGAAGGCCGCGAGCGCCTCGCCCCGGCCGGGCGGCCCGACCACGCCGTACACCGGGAAGTCCACCGCGGCGAGGGTCCGGCGGGAGAACTCCTCCTGGCCGGCGAAACGCTCCTGCCCGCCCGGCCGCTCCGGCCCCGACCGCTCGACGTTCCACTCCTGGGGCCTTCCGCCGCTCTCCCGCACCATCCTCTGCCGCACCCCCGAGTCCTCGCGCTCGCACCGCTGACGCCACCTTACGTGCCGGGAGCTGCCGGGTCATCAGCTCCGCTGCCGTACGGGGGCGGCGGCCGTGTCCGTCGGCCACGATGTCAGCCGCCCTCCCTACGCTGGCGGCATGACAGCACAGAACGACGCAGCCCAGCCCGCCTTCCCCGCCCGGATCAGCATCGTCACCCTCGGCGTCTCCGACCTCGACCGGAGCGCCCGCTTCTACCAGGACCTCGGCTGGCGGCGCTCCTCCGCCTCCAGTCCGGAGATCGTCTGGTTCCGCACCGCCGACTCGGTGCTGGGCCTCTTCCCCACCGAGGAGCTGGCCGCCGACGCGGGCGTGCCCGCGACCGGCGAACCCTCCTTCCGCGGCGTCACCCTGGCGGTGAACCTGGAGTCCCCCGCCCTGGTGGACGCCGCGCTGCGCACCGCGGTCGAGGCCGGCGCCGTGGTGGTCAAGCCGCCGGTCCCGACCAGCTGGGGCGGCTACTCCGGCTACTTCGAGGACCCGGACGGGCACCTGTGGGAGCTGGCCCACAACCCGTTCTTCCCCTTCACCGAGGACGGCTCGCTGGACCTCCCGTAGCCGCCGTCGGCCCCTCGCCGGCCCTTCGTCAGCCCCTTCGCCGACCCCGCGCCAGCCCCTCGCCGACCCTTCCTCAGCCCTTCGACCGGGCCTTGAAGGCCGCCTTGCGCGCCTCCTTGGCCAGCGCCCGGTCCGTGTGCAGCTCGCCGATCGCCTCCAGGACGTCCGCCGTGTACGGGTGGTCGACCCGCCACAGCTCACCGAACCACGACGCCGGGTCGCCCTTCACCGGCAGGTCGGTGATCAGCTCGCGCAGCAGCGCCGCGTCGCCGCCGCTGTCCAGCAGCTGGGCGGCGAAGGTGTCGACCACCGTCCACAGCGCCATCGTCCGCTCCGGCACCGGCACGTCCGTCGCACCCTGCGCCGACAGCCAGGCCCGGGCCGCACCGCCGAGCTCCGGGTCGTCCAGCACCTCCCGGACGGCGGGCTCGGCGCCCGCCCCCAGCAGGTTCAGCGCCGAGACGCACAGCATCCGGCGCAGCGGACCGTACGCGTCGTCGCCGCGCGCCGCCGCCAGCAGCTCGCGCGCCGCCGGCTCCGGCTCCCGGCCGGCCACCCAGACCCGCAGCTCCTCCTCCGGCAGCACATTGGCCGCCTCGCACACCCCGCGCAGCAGTTCGGCGGCGTCCCCCTGGGCCAGCTCGCCGACCAGCGGGGCGTCGTAGCCGTCCTCCAGCAGCCACTGCCGGATGCCGTACTGGCCGAGCGGGGTGAGCCGGACGAGTCCGAAGCGGGCCGACTCCTCGTCGTCCAGCGGCGCCTCGCCGACGACGGCGGGCTCCTCGCCCTCCTCCTCGTCGAACAGCTCCGGGTCGATCGGCCGGTACTCCAGCAGGCCCAGCTCGGCGAGGTCGGCCAGCATCGGGTCCAGGGCGACCATCACATCGGTGATGTCGCCGAGCAGCTCCTCGCTCGGCTCCTCGCCGTCCGGCACCACCAGCAGCGCGGCCAGCACGCCCAGCGGCACCGTCTCGTTGCCCGGCTCGGCGAAGGCGGTGGTCTCGTACAGCACCTGCAGCGCCTCGTCGAGCAGCTCGGCGGCGGCGTCCCGGGCCTCCTCGACCTCGCTCAGGGCGTCCTCGTCCTCCTCGTCCTCCCCGGCCGACGCGGTCGCCGCGTCGGCCCGCTCCGCGCCCTCGTCCTCCTCCGGCAGCGAGTCCGCCTCCACCGCCAGCTCCCGGACGATCCCGGCGGCGGTCAGCCACAGCTCCAGGACGGTCTCCGCGTCCCCCTGCTCGGCGGGCTCCAGGTCCGGGCCCGGGACGGCGACGTGCTCGCCCTCCTTGGTCGTGCCCAGCTCCACCAGGTCCAGGTCGCAGGCCAGCGACCAGGCCCGCAGCGCCTCGACCTCGGCCTCCTCCGGCACCTCGCCCTCGGCCGGGGCCAGCCCGAGCAGCCGGGCGACCGGCGCCCGGTCCTCCTCGACCAGGTCCCCGAACTCGTCCACCACCCGGTGCGGGGACGCCCAGCGGGCCAGCGCCAGCGCGTAGCCGAACATCGGCACGGCCTTCGCCTGCTCGGCCAGCTCCTGCTCCGCGGGCAGCTTCACCGGCGGTACCAGGACCGCCGCGTCGTCCAGGTCCTCGTCGTCCAGACCGTGCGCGGCGAACGCCCCGTAGAGGTCCTGGAGCTCCAGGTCCGCGGGCAGGACCGCCTCGGCGGCACCCTCTCCGGCCGAAGCCCCCGCGTTCTTCCGACGTCGTCCGGCCATCGTCGTGTGCTCTCCCTCAGCCAGCGGTCAGCTCGAACAGCTCCGCGTGTCGATCTACCACCTCAGCGTATAGGCCGGGCACCCCCGATGCCCGGCCTCACAGGGCGCGCAAAGGGGCGCGCGCCGCTTCCGTGCGCCCACCCCTTATCCTTCGCATTGGCACCGCGCACAACCCCGCGCGCGCCACCGGGCAACGAAGCCCCCTTCTCTCAGCTCACCCGCTCCACCAGGGAGCCCCGCACCGCGGCCACCACCACAGCGCCTCAGGACGGGCGCGCCGGCACACCCAGCCGACCCCGGTGGCGCCCGGCCACAGGAGACCCCTGCCATGGCGGACCTCTCCCCCGCCGGCTCCGCGCTGCGCACCGCGCAGTACGACGGACGCCGACTGTCGGAGGCCCTGCTCCCCCTGGAGCTCGCTCCCCGCGCCCAGCTCCAGCTCGCCGCGATCAGCCGCTGGAACGCGCTGCGCGGCATACGCGTCGGCCTGGTCGCCGCCGCCCTGCTGTTCATGCTGATCGGTGCCAACCTGGCGACGCCGATCTACCCGATGATCCAGCAGCGCCTCGGCCTCGGCCCGCTCGACACCACGATCCTCTTCACGATCTACGTCTTCGCGCTGGTCCCGGTCCTGGCCGTGGTCGGCCACTGGTCCGACCACCTCGGCCGCCGCGCCCTGATCCTGCCCGCCGTGGTCCTGGCCGCCGCCGGGGACCTCGTCTTCGCCACCTCCGACAGCTTCTGGCAGCTCGCCCTCGGCCGGGCCGTCCAGGGCATCGCCGTCGGCCTGTCCACCGGCGCGGCCGGGGCCGCCCTCGGCGACCTGCTGCCCGACCGTCCGACCCTGGCCGCCAAGCTCACCCTGGCCTGCTCGGCGGGTGGCGTCGCACTCGGCCCGGTCGTCGGCGCCCTGCTGGCGAACGGCTCCGACCCGCTGCTGACGCCCTTCCTGCTGCACGCCGTCGCCCTGCTCGCGCTCTGCGTGCCGCTGGCGGTCGTCCACCCCCGGATGCCCGGCCGCAACCGCCCGCCCGCGTCGCCGCCCCGCATCACCACCCCGGCCCACCTGCGGCCGCAGCGCCTGCGACTGCCGGTCACCGGCCGCCGCGAGTTCCTGCTCGCCGCCTCGGCCGGCTTCATCTCCTACGCGGTCTTCGGCGTCTACCTCAGCCTGGCTCCGGCCTTCTCCGCCAAGCTGCTGCACACCGACTCGCACCTGACCGGCGCGATCGTGGCCGCCCTGCTGCTCGGCTCCTCGGCCGCCGCCCAGCTGATCGTCCCGCCCACCGCCGACCGCACGGTCGTCGCCCTCGGCATGACCGGCCTGGCCACCGGCCTCGCCCTGGTCGTCGCCGCCGGGTACACCGGCACCCCCGCGCTGCTGTTCATCGGCAGCGTCCTCGGCGGCGCCTGCCAGGGCGTGGCCTTCCGCTCCCTGTTCACCACCGCCGTCGCCGCGATGAACCCGGAACGCCGGGGCTCCGAGATGAGCTCCCTGTGGGTCATCGTCTACCTCGGCAGCTCCCTCCCCATCGTCATCGTCGGCGCCCTGGTCAAGAGCTACGGCCTCCTCCCCGCCATCAGCGGCTTCGCCACCGTCGCCGCCCTCCTCTGCGCGGCCCTGGCCCTCGCCGTCGCCCGCAAGCCCAAGGCCGCCTGACCCCGTCACACAGCAAGCGCCGCTGCCCGGGACTTCCCCTTCGGAAGTCCCGGGCAGCGGCGCTTCCCCCACCGGCTGAACACCCGCGCATCATCCGCTTCGTCGAGCAGCTCTCCCACCGTTCCCCACCATCCACCCCCCACCCGCCTCCCGGCGGGTGCCCACCCCGGGCCTCGCCGTGTGCCGCCCGGGGCGGGCGGCACACGGCGACGTACCTGTCAGGCAGTGAGCGCGATGTCCAGGTACGCCTGCACCGGCTCGAACAACCCGTACGGCACGTACTCGGAGATCTCACCGAGAGCTACCCAAGCGAGCTGGTCCAGCTCCTCCGTGTCGACCACCGCAGCAGTTCCGCTCACGACCTCGCAGGCCACGTACGACATCAGCCGACCGGTCTTCGGATGCACCCGCTCGCCCAGGAGCTTGACGACCGCCACACCCAGCCCGGTCTCCTCCGCCGTCTCCCGAACGGCCGCCTCCTCCGGCGACTCACCTGCCTCGATCTCACCGGCCGGAAACTGCCAGGAGAGCTGCCCCTCACTCACCCGCCGCCGGACCATCAGCACGCGGCCCTCATGGACCACGATCGCGGCGGCAATGCCCGGACGTTCCTCTGCAGTCTGCTGTGTCACGTCTGCTCCTCGTCGCGGCATGACTGTTCATCAAGTTCACCATGACCCCACAGCGCATAAGGCGATTCAGGCAAGACCGACCGCCCAGACGCAACGACAGACGACATGTTCCCCAACCTGGCCACGCGCCGGCAGACGTGCCACCTCTGCACGATTCCTTCCCCCGAACGAGAGGTCTGCGTGCCAGCAGGTTGACGCTCAACGTCCCTCAGACGTTGAAGCCGAGCGCAGAGCGCGGAGCCGAAGCGTGTCCGCCCGCCCATGGGAGCGGGTACCTTCCGAGTACGGCCGTGCACCCGGAAGGGAACCACCATGACCCAGTGGACGGACTACACCACGGGCGAGCGCATCAAGCTGCTACGCGGACCGGACATGACGCAGGAACAACTCGCCGAAGCGTCGGGCCTGTCCGTGGCAACGATCCGCAAGGCCGAACGCAATCTCGGCGGCAGCCTCCAGACGCTGCTGCGCATCTCGGCCGCTCTGCACACCGACGTGTCGGTGATCCTCGGCCAGCAGGCTCCTCGCCGCGCTATGCACAGCGCCGACCGGGCGATGATGCGCGAGCTCTCCCGCACCGTCCACGACACCGCCGCCGGCGTCGGCGTCGACGTACAGCCCCCGGCCCCGGCCGAACTCGCGGCCGGACTCGCCGCCGCGTGGGAGGCCTACCGCTCCGGCGACTACGTGGGCGCGGGAGTGCGCGTCGCCCCAGCGCTGCGCGAAGCCGCGGCCACGTTGGAAGCCGCCCCGATCGACCAGAGGAGTACGGCGGCGGGCATCCTCGCGGATGCCTACCGCCTCGCCGCCTACGTGGCCAACCAGTTCGGCGCCCGAGATCTCGCGTACGCCGGAATCGGGCACGCGCAGCACCAGGCCGACCGAGCCGGCGACACCCTCCGCTCGGCCATGGTCGCATCCGGTCGGTCGTGGATCTACGTACGGGATGCCCGGCTGGACCAGGCGGAGGAGACCGCCCGCATGTCCTACGAGTCCATCGAGCCCAGGTACGGGGATCGGGACCCAGGGATGCTCGCCACCTACGGATGGCATGTGACCTTCGCGGCCGTCGTCGCTGCCCGCCAGGGGGATGCGGACGGCGCCGACGACCTGCTCTCGCAGGGGCTCGCGGTAGCAGCCCGGATGGGCAGGGACGTCATGGTGAACGGCACAGCGTTCGGGCCGGCAACGGTCATCGCACAGGCGATCGGAATCTCCGTCTCAACCGGTCGGCCGGGCAAGGCGCTCAACCTGTTCCAGTCGATCGGCGACACGGGCGCACTCACCCCGTCCGCGCGCAACCGGATGCTGTTGGACGTGGCGCTCGCCCAAGCCGAGACCCGGCAGGCCGACACCGCCCTGGACACCCTGCTCGAGGTGTGCTCGACCGCGCCTGCTTGGGCTCGGCATCAGGGACTGCCCGCGGTGATCGCACAGAAGGCGAGCGCAGGCAGCGCCACCACTGCCAAGCTGCGCAAGCTCTCGTCCATCCTCGGAACATCCGTGGTCATCACCTGAGGAGTGATACGAGGCATGTCACTCGGCGCCGGTACGACTTCCGGAACTGACACATCCCATCTGTTCACGGACGGTAATATCTCCGCGACATTGGGCGCATGCTGACGCCCCATCATCAGCGTCCGACGCTCACCCGCGTTCCGGTCGCCCCCTACGTCTCAGCGACGGACCCTGTCACCTGCCAGCCCCGGGGGCTTCGGTGACGACGGCTCTCGAACATCCCCTTCTGCTGCCCGAACTCTCGACGAGCCCGGCCACCCTCCGGCTGCCTTACGTCCCCGTGTCAGTCCGCGCCGCCCGCCACATGGTCCGCGCCAAGCTCACCGAGTGGAACCTGCCCCACCTGATCGACGACGCCGAGTTGGTCGTGTCCGAGCTGGTGGGCAATGCGGCGAAGACTGGCTGCCAGACCTCCATGATGGTCGGTGTCCGACGTACAACCAGCAGCACCGTACGACTGCTCGTCTCGGACGGCTCCGCATCCCTGCCCGTGCTGATCGACGCCGGACCGCGCGCCGAATCCGGTCGAGGGCTCGCCCTGGTCGACCAGCTCACTCGCCAGCGGTGGGGCGTGACCGTATGGCCGCACGGCAAGGTCGTCCACGCCGACCTTGCCGTTTCCCCGCCAACGCGCGCCGATGCCGGCGAAGGCTCCACCCGCACATCCCAGTAGCCACACCGACGGACGGACCGACGTCGGCCGCGCGACCCCGCGCTGGCCCAGTCCCCGCCCTTGGAGGAGCAACATGATGCACTCCCCGGCCCGATATCGGCGCCGCATCGCCCGTCGCCCCAAGACGGTCGTTGCCCAGACGGACTCCTTCTGCAACCTGGACTGCACCTACTGCTACCTGCCCCACCGCAAGCGGCGGGCCCCGATGTCGGTCGCGGTCGCCGAGGCGGTGGCCCGTTCCGTCGCCGAGTTCGCCGATACCGCATCGCCGGAGCCAGTCGAGGTGGTTTGGCACGCCGGCGAGCCGCTGGCCGTCGGCCGAACGCGACTCGCCGAGTTGCTGGCCCCATTCGAACCGTTGCGGCAGGCCGGGTTGGTCACTCACTCGATGCAGACCAACGCCGTACTGATCACCCCGGCCTGGTGCGACTTCCTCACCGCGTACGGCTTCCGCGTCGGGGTGAGCGTCGACGGCCCTTCCGACCTCAACCAGCGGCGCGTGGACTGGTCCGGACGCCCGACCTTCGACCGGATCATGAAGGGCGTCGAGTGCCTGCGCAACTACGGCGTACGGTTCTCGGCGATCGCGGTCGTCAGTGCGGAGAGCATCGGTGATCCCGAGGGCCTGCTCGACTTCATGGCCGACCTCGGCTGCCACACGGTGGGTCTGAACATGGAGGAAAGGGAAGGCGTCAACACCGACCGGGCAGTTCCCACCCCCGAGCAGGCCCGCGCGTTCTGGCGCCGCACCATCGCCTGGTCACGCCGCAACCGCGACCTGACCATCCGCGAGATCGACCGGCTCGGCGGCTACCTGCGGGATGTCCGCGCCGGACACCAGGCCGCCTGGGGCCACGTGTTGATCGACCCGATCCCGACCATCGCCTCCAACGGCGACGTCGTCCTGCTTTCGCCCGAACTCGCTGGGATCACCGACCCGGCCTACGGGGACTTCCGGGCCGGGAACGTCCTGGAGCAGAGCATCGGCTCGATGTTGGACCAGGCTCACCGCCTGCGCTACGTACGTGAGTTCCTGACCGGGCTGGACGCCTGCGAAGCCACCTGCGATCTCTTCGACTTCTGCCGAGGGGCCCAGGCCGGCAATCGCTACTTCGAGAACGGCCGCCTGGACACCACGGAGACGAACTACTGCCGCGTGTCCCGGCAGGCCCTGGTCACCGCCCTGTCCGACAGCGTCCAAGAGGAGAAAGTCGCATGACCCTGCTCGAACTGCTGGCCGCCAGCAACACCGCCGTCGTCGCCGACCTCACGGGCCTCACCGACCTCACCGTGACCGACCCCACCGCCGGGCCGTTCGACAATCGACCCACCTGGGACAACAACGGGCCGAAGTTCGACAACCGGCCCACTTGGGACAACTGGTCGAACAAGAACAAGGGCAAGTAACGCCACCCGGACCCACCCGGGCCCGCACCAGCCGGTGCGGGCCCGTCCCTCGAGAGACCGGAGCCCCTCATGGACAGCATCACCTTCGGCCGCGTCACCGTGACCCTGCCCCACCTGAACGAGCCCGGCCTGTACCTGTCCAACGTCACCACCCTGGACTCCGCCCGGGGCATCGTCCAGGACTTCCAGTACGGCGACGCCGACCTGCGGGCCCTGGACCTCGCCGAGACCCGCCTCGTCACCGGCCGTGTCTCCAACCTGCGGGCCGACCGCGTGCAGCTGGACCAAGTCCGCCTCGACTCCGTCGAATTCGACACCTGCGACCTCGCCGCCACTCGCATCACCGACAGCAAGCTCTCCCGGGTCGTCTTCCGCAACTGCAAGATCATGGGCGCCGGGCTCAACGGCGTGACTCTGGACAACGTCCTCTTCGACAACTGCAAGCTCGACTACACGACCTTCGAGCAGATCCGCGCTGCGGGCGCGGTCGTCTTCTCCAAGTGCGGGCTCACCGAGGCGTCGTTCGCCGGCTGCGACCTCGGCGGCGTGGTCCTCCACACCTGCACCCTACGGCTGACCGAGTTCGGCCGGGGCAAGTACCAGGGCCTTGACCTGCGGGGCAACGACCTGACCACGCTGAGAGGCGTCGCCAACCTTGGCAAGGTCCTCATCGACCGCACCCAGCAGGCCGAACTCGCCGAAGCCCTGGTCGCCGAGCTGGACGTGACCTTCGCCGACACCCTCGACGACCGGTGAACCACACCTGGAAGGAACCACGTGACTCTCGCCATCGCCCACACCGATCCCGCGGCCCTCATCGCCAGGTGTGACAGCACCGGCGTCCGCACCGCACGCGACGAGCCCGAGTACGAGAACGGGGCCGTCCTCCCGGTCGGACCCTGGCGGCCCCTCACTGTCCAGCTGGCGGCAGAGCTCCGCCCGACCGAGCAGAGCGACAGCACGCTGGTGGAACTGGTGAAGCTGCCCGACGGCCCGCCGCCGGCCACCCTTGCCACCCTCGCCGACCAACTCGGCGACCCCGACGCCGTCCACCTCGGCCAAGCCACGAGCCCGGCCAGGGCCCTCACCACCACCCCGAATTACCAGGACGGCCGCCGGATCGGCCTGCACATCGACAACTGGGACAGGCTCCGCTGCCAGGCCAAGCACACCGGTCGCCGACGCCTGTGCTTCAACCTCGGCCCGGGAACCCGCTACCTCCTGCTCGGTGGCCTCGACATCCGCGCTGTCTGTCGCGGTCTCCACAGCGACACCGAGATCCACTATCCGCACACCGACGAGCTGCGGGCCTACACCGCCCTCGGGCTGCCCCTGCGCGTCTTCCGGCTGCGCCTCGACCCCGGCGAGGGCTACATCGCCCCCACCGAACTACTGCCCCACGACGGCTCCACCGAGGATCAGCCCCAACCCTCCACCGCCGCGTTCTGGCTCGGCCACTGGCCACCCGGCGTCCTGGCCTCGCTGATCTGACACCGGCCCGTACGGGTTGTTCCAGTGCCCGTGATGGCGGCAGCGCCGCGTCCGCCCCATTCACGCTGTGCGCGCTCGTACTCGACACCGCACCCCCGCTGTTCGCCGTCGTCCAGGTCTGGGGCGAAGGCCTCCCGGACGTCGACGGGCGACCGCGGATCGCCACGCGACTGGTCTGGCTCGAAACGTCGAGTGCAGCCGCAATGGAGCAGAACGATGCCGCCTGACCAACCACGGCCGCCCTCCCGCCGGGCCCAGTACGTCCTTCATCATCGGCCAGTCGTTACACATCTTTGGCAGCTGGATTCCCCACTGACCGGCATCCCACCGAACAAAAGGCAGATCACCATGCAGCACCGCGTCCGCGCCGTCCTCCTCACCCCGAGCAACACCATGCTGCTGATCAAGCGCATCCGCCCCGGCATCGACCCGTACTGGGTGATCGTCGGCGGCAAGATCGAACCGACCGACGCCAGCCCCGAGGACGCCCTCCGCCGCGAGGTCCGCGAGGAGATCGCAGGCGAAGCCGAGATCGTCAGCCTCCTCCACACCATCGAGACCGACGGCGAGCGCCAGGACTTCTACCTCGCCACCGTCGAGAAGTGGAGCTTCGAGGACCGCAGCGGGCCGGAGTTCAGCCAGGAAGGCCGAGGTGAGTACATCCTCGAAGAAGTCCCCCTGACCACCGACGCCCTCGACGCGGTCAACCTTCTGCCTCGGGACTTCGCCGCCGTCCTGCGTGCGGTCATCGAGCGCGGGGAAATTCTCGCGGCCAAGTAATCACGGGAACGGCAGGGCAACTCGGCCGTCCGATCATCCGCGCGCAAACCACGACACCAATTACACACGGGCTCGCCAGAAAACGACCGTGTGGCCACCGCAGGTGCCGCCCGAGTCCGAACTGCCCTGCGCTCCGCGATGACCGGCAGTCGACCTGCACAGATCGCAGCCTGAGACGTGTTCCCTCACGGCCGGACGGCGCCCGACGAGGCCCGGGGCGGGCACCCGCCGACAGGCGGGTGGGGGGTGGATGGTGGGGAACGGCGGTGGACCTACCCCCAACCACCAGATCACGCGCGGGTGTTCACCCCGCGACAGACGAAGCGCAGACGCAGAAGCGCCGCTGCCCAGAGTCCCGGGCAGCGGCGTTCGGTACCGCGAAGGCCTCAGACGTTGAAGCCCAGCGCCCGCACCCGGAAGGCCATCCGCTCGCGCGGTACGCGGTCACCGGGGCCGGCCTCAAGCTTCCGCATCCACCCCCTCGCCGCCGCCATCGCCCACGACCAGCTCGCCCGCCTCGAGGGCTACCTCGCCGGACGGGCCGAGATCGCCCGCTACCTCACCGGCCGACTCGCCCGGATCCCCGGCCTGGAGGTCACCGAGATGCCCGACGGGGTGATCCCGTCCTGGTACGGGTTGACGCTCACCTACAAACCGGATGAACTCGAGGGCCTTCCGGTCGAGCGCTTCCACCAGGCGCTGATCGCCGAGGGCGCCACCGAGTTCGACCGCCCCGGCTCCACCTGCCCCATGAACCAGCTCCCGCTGTACCAGCAGCCCGGACTGTGGACGGTCACGTAATTCCTCAAGGGCTGTGGTCAGGTAATTCCCCAGGTCCTCGCTGTGTGAGGGGCTAGGTTGGCGAGCATGGAGACCCGGGGGCGGACGTACCGGTATGTGGGCCCGGCCGAGTTGAAGGATCTCGTCCGGGCGGGTGGCGAGGGCCGGAGCATGCGCTCGGCGGTCGACTTCGGCGTGTGGGCCTCCGAGCTGACCCCGGATGAGCTGGCCGAGCCATTCACGTTCGTCGTCGATGTCGGCGGGATGTTGCGACTGGCTCCGCGCCGCAGTGAGCACGTGGTGTGTGCCGGCGGCGAAGAGGTGCTGAGCGCCGGTGAGATGAGCTTCCATGAGGAGTCCGGGCGGTGGGCGGTCGAGGAGGTCAGCAACCAGTCGACCGGCTACTGCCCGGACGTCATCTCATGGCCGGCCGTGGCCGAGGCCCTGGACCGGATCGGGGTCCAGCGCCCGTCCGGCTTCACGCATGAGGTGGCCTTCCGCCGCTGCCGCTCCTGCCGGGAACTGAACATCGTGCGGGAGGAGGACTTCGTCTGCGTCTTCTGCGGCGAAGACCTGCCTCGGGAGTGGAACGTCGCCGAGCCCGCGGGCTTGAAGTTGCAGGGCGACTCGGCCGCCCGATCATCCGCGCGCAAACCACGACACCAATTACACACGGGCTCGCCAGAAAACGACTGCGCCTGATTGTCGATCAGATTTGCTTTGGCGGAGGCGGATTGACCATCTGGGCGTTGTGGTACGTTCCGTAGTCCAACCGAAAATAGGCGACCCCGGCGGTGCTACCAACACCCCGGGGTCCGGCACCAGGAGCAGACCTCCCGATGCGCATCCATCGTAGCGCCCACGTGCGCAACTTCACCGTGCTACCCAACGCCGTTCTCCAGTACCGGCGGTTGAGCTACACCGCCCGCGGCCTGCTCGCGGACCTCCTCTCCCGGCCCGACGGCTGGCGCGAGGACGGACGGCACATGGCCGACAGCAGCCCCCAGGGGCGCGGAGCCGTCCGCAAGGCGTTGAAGGAGCTGACCGAGGCCGGGTACTACCGGGTCGAGAAGATCCGCATGCCGGACGGCACGATCATCACCGAAACCCACGTCTACGACACCCCGCAGCTCGCGTGCCCGGGTGCCACCCGTCCGGCGCCCGGTGCAGCGGCAACCGGCCGTGCTGGCAGCCCTGTTGTAAAGGACCGGCACCAAGAATCCTCCCTCCCCCCGAGCCCGGCAGACGAAAGCGACCGGGGAGGCGAGGAGGAACCACCCGAGATCCGCGAAGCGGTGGCTACGCTGTTCCGGGTGATCCGCCCCGAGCCCCGGCTGCGCCTGGGCGAGGCCGAAGCCGCCGAACTCGCGCCCCTCGTCGCCCAGTGGCTGCAACGCGGCGCCGCCCACGCCGACCTCACGAACGCCCTGCTGCCGGGCCTGCCCACCCCGGTGCACTCGGCTGCGGCCGTGCTCCGCTACCGCCTGGTGCACAAGATGCCGCCCGCCCGGCCCGCTGCACGGCCACCGGCCCGCTACGCCGAGTGCGCCAAGTGCCACGACCCCGTGCCACGACCGGGCATCTGCCGCCCGTGCGCCGGGCTCACCGCCCGAACCCCCACGGCCCACCAGGGCGTGGACGTGGCCACCGCAGGTGCCGCCCGAGTCCGAACTGCCCTGCGCTCCGCGATGACCGGCGGTCGGCCTGCGCAGATCGCAGCCTGAGACGTGTTCCACCATGGCGGGACAGCGCCCGGCGAGGGCCGGGGTGGGCACCCGCCGACAGGCGGGTGGGGGGTGGATGGTGGGGAACGGCGGCGAACCTGCCCAACGAAGCAGATCACGCGCGCGTGTTCACCCGGCGACGGGCGACATGGGGCCCGAATACACCGCTGGCGGGGGGGGGGGGGGGGTGGGTGTTGGGGGGGGGGGGGGGGGGGGGGGAAACCACAAATTGGGGAACAAAAACCCTCCCTGGTTGTTGGGGTTCCCGTTGGGTTTTTTCTTTTTC
>NZ_JBVHYH010000006.1:41652-44563 GCF_055569135.1 Kitasatospora sp. NPDC029367 | reverse complement strand
TACCACCCCCCCCCCCCTCCCCCCCCCCCCCCCCCCCCACCTCCCCCCCCCCCCCCCCCCCCCCCCCCCCCCCCCCTCCCCCCCCCCCAGCGGGTTGACGGTCGAGGAACGACCTCAGACGTTGAAGCCAAGCGCCCGCCGCTGGTCGCGGCCGTCGCCGGTGATCTTGTCCGGGCCCCACGGCGGAATCCGGCGTTCTCCGGCCCGGTCCCGCTAGGGCCCGGGCCCTAGCGGGACCGGGCGACCAGGCGCCACAGCCGGGCCGGGGCGGGGAGGCCGAGTTCGGTGCGCAGACGGCGTTCGTAGCGCTCGACGTCCTGGAGGGCGTCGCACGGGTTGCCCTCGGCGAGGTGGGCGCGGATGAGGCACGCCTGGCTGCTCTCGCGCAGCGGGTCCGCCCGGACGGCGGCGCCGGCCGCGGCCACCGCCTCCGGGAAGCGGCCGGTCCCGACGAACGCGCAGGCCAGGGCCTCCAGGGCGTGCACCCGCAGGCGCCGCCAGGCATCCGCCTCCAGCAGCGTCCAGTCCTCGTACCAGCCCGGCAGCAGGTCCGCCGAGAGGGCCTCGACGGCCGCCAGCCCGAGGCCGTCCCGGCCCGGCTCCGCACCGGGGGCCAAGATCCGGCGGGCCAGCGAACGGGCGTCACGCAGGTCCACGCCGACGCCGTCGGCTAGCCTCAGCTCGGCCGGGCCGATCTCCAGGGCCGCCCGGCCGGCCGCCGGCAGGCGGGACAGCGCCGAGCGCAGGCTCGCGAGCGCACAACGTTCCCTGGCGTCCGGCCACAGCGTCCCGGCGACCAGGCCGCGCGGCACGTTCCCGTTGCAGCACAGGGCGACGAACGCGATTAATCGCTCCGCCCCCGCGGAGACTGCCACCGGCGCGCCACCGGCCGACAGGGCGAAGCCGCCGAGCAGGCCGAGCCGTACGCCCTCACCGCGAACCGGTGAGCGCCGATCGCCGCAGGCCATCCGACCACCGTTTCTTCGTGCACAGATCAGCCCCTTCTCCATGCTGCACTGCCCACTGAGCGCTGTCGACCTCAGTCGAAGTTGACGCAGTACCCGACCGGGATCGCCGCCGTGACCCGGCCGGAGGTCAGGTCGACCGCCCGCGCGGTGGCGTTCTTCGACGCACAGCTGAACGGGTGCCCCGTGTTCAGGCCGAAGCTGCCGCCCGCGAACCCGGAGTTCCGGACCGCCGTCACGGTCTGCGACCACTGCACGGTGCCGGTCGAATTCAGGACGATCTGCACCCGCACCCGGCCGTTGACGTTGAAGTGGTCACCGCTGAACTCCAGTTTGCCGTTCGTGTCGTCGGCCCAGATCCGCACCGCCAGCCGCCGGTCGTCGGCCTGGCTGTTGTCGAAGCGCGTCTGCGAACGGGTCTCCGGGGTCACGCAGACGGTGTCGCCGACCCAGGCCTCGCGCCAGACGAAGCCCTGGACGCAGAAGCCGTCCGCCAGGGTCCGGACGGGCACCTGGCTGTTGTCGAACGCCGCCTGGGAGCGGATGTCCGGCGTCACGCAGACGTGGTCCCCCGGCCTGGCGTCACGCCAGACGAAGCCCTGGCGGCAGGTGTCCGGGCCGAAGTCCTGGGCGTGCGCCGAGGACACCCCCAGCGCGGCGCCACCAAGGGCCAGGACCGCGGCCATCGCCGTGTTCATCCCGGTGTGCAGGATCCGTCGAGTACCCATGTCCGCACCTCCTCGAAGAGCCTGCGCCCAGCCTGCGCCGCGCACCGTCACGGCGGTGTGACGGCCGGGAACGCCGGAACGCCGCTGCCCGCGGTGGCTCCGCCCGCCGCCGGGTGAACACCCGCGCGCCATCTGCCGTACTACCAGGCGCCATCGCCCCAGGCTCAGCGGATCGAGCGGATCATCGCAGTCAGCCGGGGCGAGTCCGGAGAGGGCTGTTGCGCGTTGAACGCCTGATAGCCCCAGGACTCGTAGAGCCGCTGGACCTTGCCGTCTCCGGCGAGCGGGTTGACCAGGAGGGTGGCACGGCTCTCAACACGGCGGCGCAGCAGGTCATCGTGGATTCGGCGGGCGGCACCCGTGCCCCGCCATGGGATCCGGACGCCGATTTCCTTGACGGCCAGAGCAGGGGTCTGCGTGTAGCCGTCCGGAAGGGGCTCGGTCATGCGCTTCCAGTACCGGTCGCCCGCCTCGATCGTGTTGCCGTAGGCGTAGCCGACCGGTACCTCGCCGTCGTAGCCGAGGACGAGCCCGAAGCCGGGCTCGGTGGCATGCCGATCGAGGCGTTCGGCGAACACGTCGACGCGGTAGTTCGGCAGGTGCAGCAAGGGGGCCCGCACGTCGGCGTACACGTCCAGCAGATCCTGCCGGGCCTCAGGGGCAAGGCGGTGTGGTGGCGGAGTTCGACGGTCACGCGGTGGTCCTCCAGGTGTTGTGGGCGTATGCCGTCCAGGTCCGATCCGGGCCGCTGCCGTCGGCCGACTTGTGCAGCGAGGTGCCGAAGGCGACCAGCATCCGGGCGACGCGGGGGTGCGCGGAGTCCTCGGCCGGGACGGTCATGGCGGTGGCGACTGCGGGCTCCAGATCGCCCTGTCCGAGCTGGGCCCGGGCGAGCCGGACGGTGGTACACGCTCCCACACCAGGGTGAAGGGACACCGGTGGGAGGGCTCTCTCGCCTCCGGCAGGTGTTTCGCCCTGCTGCATCAGCGCCGCGGCGGGCACCCGCCGACAGGGCGGGTGGGGGTGGACGGTGGGGAACGGCGGCGAACCTGCCCAACGAAGCAGATCACGCGCGCGCGTTCACCCAACGCCGGCAAAGGAACCGCGGGAACGGGGGGGGGGGGGGGGGGGCGGGGGGGGGGGGGGGGGGGGGGGGCTGCCCGCCGAGGACACCGAGCCGGCCAGCCCGGGTTTACACGCTCCGCACACACCATGCGA
>NZ_JBVHYH010000006.1:0-41642 GCF_055569135.1 Kitasatospora sp. NPDC029367 | reverse complement strand
AACAAACAAAAAAAAAGAAACAAAGAAGACTCCCCTGCCCGGCCCCCCCCCCCCCCCCCCCC
Source organism: Kitasatospora sp. NPDC029367 (assembly GCF_055569135.1). Lineage (NCBI taxonomy): Bacteria > Bacillati > Actinomycetota > Actinomycetes > Kitasatosporales > Streptomycetaceae > Kitasatospora > Kitasatospora sp. NPDC029367. The sequence goes on along the minus strand of NZ_JBVHYH010000006.1, from coordinate 41,580 downwards.
CCCCCCCCGTTCCCGTACCTAGGAACTCCAGGGCTTCCAGGCATCGGTGACGATCTCGACATCGAACGGTTCCGGGAGTCGAACGGACTCCCCGAACTTCCACTCACCCAAGGACTCGTACGTTCCCTCGGCCTTGTTCGGCTCGCCGAACAAGGTGACGCCGGGCTGACGCGGATCACGGTCGACCAGCAAGTAGTACGGCACCCCTGTCCGCGCGTACCCGCTCCACTTGGTGGGCTTGACCTGGCGGCCGAACATGGGACGGCGGTCGTGACGGGCGTTGGACGATGAGGTCACCTCGACCACCAGCGCCAGATCGTGTGGGTGCAGGTGCAGGGCGTCTTCAGCGCGCTTCTCCGCGTCGATGTCCTTCTGCACGACGACCATGTCGGGGACGTAGCCGTCACCGATCTCGATCAGGTCCAGGTTGATGGCCTGTACGACCCGCCACTGGAAGTCGTCATCCGTGAACCACGCACGCTCGAAGCCCCGATGGATATCCGAAAGGATTCCCCCGTGGGCGTATACCGGCGCCGGTGACACGACGATCTCCCCTCCGACCACCTCGACTCGCGTGCCGTCGTCCGGTAGCCGGAGGTATTCCTCCAGTTCTCCCCGGACCCACATGGCGTACGGCGAGTCAGGCAGAAGCAACTGCGCAAACGCAATCACCGACATGACTTCGCTCCCTCCGAGGTCGCGGCACCAGCCTGGCCGCCCGGTCGCAGATATACCACTGCCGCGCAAATCCTTCCTCCTAAGGAGCGGTTTGCGCGGCAACAGATTGACGCTCGACGTAGCTCAGGCAGCACGCGCGGGTGTTCACCCCGTGGCGGAAACGCCGCTGCCCGGGACTCCACGAAGGAGTCCCGGGCAGCGGAACGACGATCGACGATCAGACCTCAGACGTTGAAGCCCAGCGCCCGCAGCTGGTCGCGGCCGTCGTCGGTGATCTTGTCCGGGCCCCACGGCGGCATCCAGACCCAGTTGATCCGCAGGTCCTGGACCAGGCCGTCGGTGGCGGTCTTGGCCTGGTCCTCGATGACGTCGGTCAGCGGGCAGGCCGCCGAGGTGAGCGTCATGTCGATGGTGGCCACATCGGACTCGTCGATGTGGATGCCGTAGATCAGGCCCAGGTTGACGACGTCGATGCCCAGTTCGGGGTCGACGACGTCCATCAGGGCCTCGGTCAGGTCCTCGACCGAGACGGTGCCGGCCGTGGTGCCGACGATGACGGTGCCGGTCTGCTCCTCCGCAGTGGAGGGGGTTTCGTCACTCATGGTCTTGTCCTCCTCTGCGGGTCAGTCGTTCACGGCGGGGTGCTTGGCGAGCGCCTGGGCGGTGGCGTCCTTCCAGGCCATCCAGCTGAGCAGGGCGCACTTGACCCGGGCCGGGTACTTGGAGACGCCGGCGAACGCGACCGCGTCCTCCAGCACCTCCTCGTCGCCCTCGCCCTGGCCCTTGCTCTGCATCAGCTCCAGGAAGGCCTCCTGGACGGCCTGCGCCTCGCCGACGGTCTTGCCGACCACCAGCTCGTTCAGCACCGAGGCGCTGGCCTGGCTGATCGAGCAGCCCTGGGACTCGTACGAGACGTCGGCGACGGTCGCGCCGTCGAGCTTCACCCGCAGGGTGATCTCGTCGCCACACGTCGGGTTGACGTGGTGCACCTCGGCGTCGCCGTCCCGCAGCCCCTTGCCCTTCGGGTTGCGGTAGTGGTCCAGGATGATGTCCTGGTACATCGAGTCGAGCTTCATGATCGTCCTGCCCTGTCCCGTCAGCCGAAGAAGTTCCGGACGTGGTGCAGGCCGTCGATCAGCGCGTCGACCTCGCCCGGCGTCGAGTACAGGTAGAACGACGCCCGCGTGGTCGCCGGAATTCCGTACCGGAGGCAGACCGGACGCGCGCAGTGGTGTCCGACGCGCACGGCGACGCCCTGCTCGTCCAGCACCTGGCCCACGTCGTGCGGGTGGATGTCACCGAGGGTGAAGGAGATCGCGGCGCCGCGGTCCACGGCCGTGCGCGGACCGATGATCCGCAGGTCGGGGACCTCCAGCAGGCGCTCCACCGCGTACTCGGTGATGGCGTGCTCGTGCGCGGCGATCTTGTCCATGCCGATGGCCGACAGGTAGTCGATGGCCGCGCCGAGCCCGACCGCCTGGGCGATCGGCGGGGTGCCGGCCTCGAACTTGTGCGGCGCCGGGGCGTAGGTGGACGAGCCCATGGTGACGGTCTCGATCATCTCGCCGCCGCCGAGGAACGGCGGGAGGTCCTCCAGCAGCTCCTGGCGGCCCCAGAGCACGCCGATGCCGGTCGGGCCGAGCATCTTGTGCCCGGTGAAGGCGACGAAGTCGGCCTCCAGCGCCTGGACGTCGAGCACCATGTGCGGCGCGGCCTGCGAGGCGTCGATGACGACCAGCGCGCCGACCGACTGGGCCTTGCGGACGATCGTCTCGACCGGGTTGACGGTGCCCAGCAGGTTGGAGACCAGGGTGAAGGAGACCACCTTGGTCTTCTCGGTGATCAGCTCGTCGATGTCGGACAGGTCGAGCCGGCCCTCGTCGGTGAGCCCGAACCACTTGAGCTTCGCACCGGTGCGCTGCGAGAGCAGCTGCCACGGGACGATGTTGGAGTGGTGCTCCATCTCCGTGATCACGATCTCGGAGTCGGCGTCGACCTTGTACGGCTCGTCGGCCCAACCGAGCATGTTGGCAACGAGGTTGAGCGACTCGGAGGCGTTCTTGGTGAAGATCACCTCGTTGCGGCTCGGCGCGTTGACGAAGGCCGCGACCTTGTCGCGGGCGCCCTCGTACAGGGCCGTGGCCTCCTCGGCGAGCACGTGCACGCCGCGGTGGACGTTGGCGTTGTGCCGCTCGTAGTAGGCGTTCAGCGCCTCCAGCACCTGGCGCGGCTTCTGCGAGGTCGCCGCGTTGTCCAGGTAGACCAGCGGCTTGTCGTCGTGGAGCAGCCGCTGCAGGACCGGGAAGTCCTTGCGGATCGCGTCGGTGTCGAGCAGGCCGGACAGCGGGGTACGGGTCACTCGGAAGCGCCCCCCTTCACATAAGCCTCGTAGCCCTCGTTCTCCAGCTTGTCGGCCAGCTCGGCGCCGCCGGACTCGACGATGCGGCCGCCCGCGAAGACGTGGACGTAGTCGGGCTTGATGTACCGCAGGATGCGGGTGTAGTGGGTCACCAGCAGGGTGCCGACCTCGCCGGTGGAGCGGACCCGGTTGATGCCCTCGGAGACGATCCGCAGCGCGTCGACGTCCAGGCCGGAGTCGGTCTCGTCGAGGATCGCGATCTTCGGCTTGAGGAGCTCCAGCTGGAGGATCTCATGGCGCTTCTTCTCGCCGCCGGAGAAGCCCTCGTTGACGTTGCGCTCGGCGAAGGCCGGGTCCATCTGCAGGGCGGCCATCGCCTCCTTGACCTCCTTGACCCACAGCCGCAGCTTGGGGGCCTCGCCGCGGACGGCGGTGGCGGCGGTGCGCAGGAAGTTGGAGACCGAGACACCGGGGACCTCGACCGGGTACTGCATGGCCAGGAAGACGCCGGCCTTGGCGCGCTCGTCGACGGACATCTCCAGGACGTCCTCGCCGTCCAGCAGCACGCTGCCGCCGGTGACGGTGTACTTGGGGTGGCCGGCCAGCGAGTAGGCCAGGGTGGACTTGCCGGAGCCGTTCGGACCCATGATGGCGTGGGTCTCGCCCTGCTTCACGGTCAGGTCGACGCCCTTCAGGATCTCGCGCGGGCCGTTCTCGGCCTCGACGGAGACGTGCAGGTCGCGGATTTCAAGGGTTGCCATGTGTACTCAGGACTCCTGGTTGACGGAGACGAGCACATCGTCCCCTTCGATCTTTACGGGGTAGACAGCGACCGGCTTGGTGGCGGGCAGGCCGGAGGGCTTGCCGGTGCGCAGGTCGAAGCTGGAGCCGTGCAGCCAGCACTCGATCATGCAGTCCTCGACCTCGCCCTCCGAGAGCGAGACGTTCGCGTGCGAGCAGGTGTCGTTGATCGCGAACACCCCCTCGTCGGTGCGGACGACCGTGACCGGCACGCCGTTGAGGTCCACGCGCTTGGGAACGTCCTCCTGGAGGTCGCTCAGCGCGCAGGCACGCAGGAAGCTCATCGGGATCAGACCGCCGCTTCCAGCTCTGCGTCGATCTTCACCATGAGCTGCTCCTGGACCTCGGCCACCCCGATCTGCTGGAGCAGTTCGGCGAAGAAGCCGCGGACCACCAGGCGGCGGGCCTCCTCGGCCGGGATGCCGCGGGCCATCAGGTAGAACAGCTGCTCGTCGTCGAAGCGGCCGGTCGCCGAGGCGTGGCCGGCGCCGACGATCTCGCCGGTCTCGATCTCCAGGTTCGGGATCGAGTCGACCCGGGCACCGTCGGTGAGCACCAGGTTCCGGTTGAGCTCGTAGGTGTCGGTGCCGACCGCGGCGGCGCGGATCAGCACGTCGCCGACCCAGACCGCGTGGGCGTCCTGGCCCTGCAGCGCGCCCTTGTACGCCACGTTCGACCGGCAGTGCGGCGTGTCGTGGTCGATGACCAGGCGGTGCTCCAGGTGCTGGCCGGCGTCGGCGAAGTAGAGGCCGAACAGCTCGGCCTCGCCGCCGGGGCCGGCGTAGTTGACCCGCGGGTGGAGGCGGACCAGGTCGCCGCCGAAGGTGACGACCACGGACTTGAACGAGGCGTCCCGGCCGACCAGCGCGCTGTGCTGGGCGACGTGGACGGCGTCCCGGTCCCAGTCCTGCACGGAGACGAAGGTGAGCTTGGCACCGTCGCCGACCAGCACCTCGACGTTGGCGGCCCGGGTGCCGGTGCCCTCGTGGTTGAGCACCACGACGGCCTCGGCGAACGGCTTGACGTCGATCACCACATGGGCGAAGCGGACCCCGCCCTCGCCCCGCACGTCGATCCGGACCGGCTCGGTCAGCACCGCGTCCTTGGGGACGGTGACCACGAGCGCCTGCTCGAACGCGCTGAACGCCTGCGCGGCGACCCGGTCGACCGGCGTGCCGGCCTTGCCCAGCCGGGCGTCGTCGCGGCCGACGGTCTCGGCGGTGACGCCGTCCGGCAGCGCGAACTCGACCTTGTCCTCGCCCCGCTCGCCGGCCGCGGCGGTGCCGTCGTGCAGGCCGGCGAGGCGGTGCAGCGGGGTGAACCGCCAGTCCTCCTCGCGGCCGGTGGGCACCGGGAAGTCGTTCACGTCGAAGGACGGCTTGACCGCGACGCGCGCGTCGATCGGCTGGTGCACGGTGGTCCGGCCGGTGCCGGGGCCGGCGAGCTGCGCGCCCGCGCCGGCGGTGCCGACCTCGATCGAACCGGCGGTGGTGGAGCCGGTGGTGTTCTGAACGTCAGCCATGGCTGTTCGTAGTGCTCTCTTCCTCAGAAATTCCGGATGGATGGCGGCGGTACGGCCGGTCGTCAGCCGACCGCGCCCTCCATCTGCAGCTCGATCAGCCGGTTGAGCTCCAGCGCGTACTCCATCGGCAGCTCGCGCGCGATCGGCTCGACGAAGCCGCGGACGATCATCGCCATCGCCTCGAACTCGGTCATGCCGCGGCTCATCAGGTAGAACAGCTGGTCCTCGCTGACCTTGGAGACGGTCGCCTCGTGGCCCATGGACACGTCGTCCTCGCGGACGTCCACGTAGGGGTAGGTGTCCGAGCGGGAGATCGTGTCGACCAGCAGCGCGTCGCACAGCACGTTGGACTTGGCGCCCTTGGAGCCCTCACCGATCTCGATCAGACCGCGGTAGGAGGTCCGGCCGCCGCCGCGCGCCACCGACTTGGAGACGATGTTGGACGAGGTGTTCGGCGCCATGTGCACCATCTTGGCGCCGGCGTCCTGGTGCTGGCCCTCGCCCGCGAAGGCGATCGACAGGGTCTCGCCCTTGGCGTGCTCGCCCATCAGGTAGACGGCCGGGTACTTCATGGTGACCTTGGAGCCGATGTTGCCGTCGACCCACTCCATGGTCGCGCCCTCGTACGCCACGGCGCGCTTGGTGACCAGGTTGTAGACGTTGTTCGACCAGTTCTGGATGGTCGTGTAGCGGCAGCGGCCGCCCTTCTTGACGATGATCTCGACGACCGCCGAGTGCAGCGAGTCGGAGGAGTAGATCGGCGCGGTGCAGCCCTCGACGTAGTGGACGTAGGCGTCCTCGTCGACGATGATCAGCGTCCGCTCGAACTGGCCCATGTTCTCGGTGTTGATCCGGAAGTAGGCCTGGAGCGGGATGTCGACGTGCACGCCCTTCGGCACGTAGATGAACGAGCCGCCGGACCACACCGCCGTGTTCAGCGCGGCGAACTTGTTGTCGCCGGCCGGGATGACGGTGCCGAAGTACTCCTTGAAGATCTCCGGGTGCTCGCGCAGCGCGGTGTCGGTGTCCAGGAAGATGACGCCCTGCTCCTCCAGGTCCTCGCGGATCTGGTGGTAGACGACCTCGGACTCGTACTGGGCGGCGACACCGGCGACCAGGCGCTGCTTCTCCGCCTCCGGGATGCCCAGCTTGTCGTACGTGGCCTTGATGTCCGCGGGCAGGTCCTCCCAGGACTCGGCCTGCTTCTCGGTGGAGCGGACGAAGTACTTGATGTTGTCGAAGTCGATGCCGGTGAGGTCGGAGCCCCAGGTCGGCATGGGCTTCTTGCCGAACAGCTTGAGGCCCTTGAGCCGCAGGTTCAGCATCCACTCGGACTCGTTCTTCTTCGCCGAGATGTCGCGGACGACCTCCTCGCTGAGCCCGCGCTTGGCCGCGGCACCGGCGGTGTCCGGGTCGGCCCAGCCGTACTCGTAATTGCCGAGGCCTTCGAGCTCGGGGTGCGAAACGGTGTCAGTCATGCGAGCTTCCTAACGCGCGGACGCTGAATCTTCGGTGGACGCGGAGTTTTCATGTACTGGCAGTCGGCGCCGCATCGGAACCGTGGCCCGCGGTGCGCTGGGCGGGCGACGATGCGGCACCGGGTGCCGGCACATAGGTGGTGCAGACCCCGTCGCCGTGGGCGATGGTGGCCAGCCGTTGCACATGGGTGCCCAGGAGCTGGGAGAAGACCTCGGTCTCCGCCTCGCAGAGCTGCGGGAACTGCTCGGCGATGTGCGCGACCGGGCAGTGGTGCTGGCAGAGCTGGGCGCCCGCCGGGGCCTTGGCCACGGCCGACGGGACACGCCGCACCGTGGCAGCGTACCCGTCCGCGCTCAGCGCCTGGGCAAGGGCCTCCGGGCGGTCCTGGACCTCGGCCTGCCGCAGAGTCTCCAGGTACTTCTCGGCCTGCTTGCCGAAGCGGGCGCGGGCGAAGGCGGCGACCGCCTCCTCGCCCGCCTCGCCGCCGCCCACCGAGTCCGCGATCCAACGCAGGGCGTCGGCGGCGAGCTGGTCGTACGCCTGGTAGAAGGCGTCCCGGCCGGCGTCGGTGAGGGCGAAGACCTTGGCCGGGCGGCCCCGGCCCCGGCTGCCGTAGACCCGCTGCTCGCGGGACTCGACCAGACGGGCGGCGGCTAGGCCGTCCAGGTGGCGGCGGACGGCTGCGGCCGTGAGGCCGAGCCGGGTCGCCAGGTCGGCGGCGGAGGAGGGGCCGTGGTCCAGGATCGACCGGGCGACCCGGTCCCGGGTGGCCCGGTGGCCCTCCAGCAGCACCTCGGCCGCCGTCACGGGCACGTCGAAGCCGGGGGCCGACTCGGCCTCCTGCTGCGGGGTGTGCTCGCGCATGTTTTTCACAACACCAGTGTTGCGTAATTACTTCCGACAGGACAAGCCGTGATCCAGGCCTCACTCGTGTCATCTGTCACGCAGGCAAGCCTTACCTGACCTGCGTAAACGATCACCAAGGCCGATGTCCGGCCCGGGCGTTCGACCCTCTTAGACTCGCCGGTATGAACCCCGTACCCGCGGTCCAGGTCGCCGGGCTGGTCAAACGCTACGGTGACAAGGCCGCGGTGGACGGCCTCGACCTGACCATCGCGACCGGCGCGATCACCGCCGTCCTCGGCCCCAACGGCGCCGGCAAGACCACCACCATCGAGACCTGCGAGGGCTACCGCCGCCCCGACGCCGGCACCGTCCGCGTCCTCGGCCTCGACCCGGTCACCCAGAGCGCCGCCCTGCGGCCCCGGATCGGCGTGATGCTCCAGTCCGGGGGCGTGTACGCGGGCGCGCGCGCCGTCGAGATGCTCCGGCACACCGCCAAGCTGCACGCCCACCCGCTGGACGTGGACGACCTGGTCGAGCGCCTCGGCCTCGGCTCCTGCGGCCGCACCACCTACCGCCGGCTCTCCGGCGGCCAGCAGCAGCGGCTCGCCCTCGCGATGGCCGTGGTCGGCCGCCCCGAACTGGTCTTCCTGGACGAACCCACCGCCGGCCTCGACCCCCAGGCCCGCCGCGCCACCTGGGACCTGGTCCGCGACCTGCGCCGGGACGGCGTCACCGTGGTCGTCACCACCCACCACATGGACGAGGCCGAACAGCTCGCCGACCGCGTCGCCGTCGTCGACCGCGGCAAGGTCATCGCCGACGGCACCGTGACCGAGCTGTGCCGCGGCGGCGCCGAGGACGCCCTGCGCTTCGACGGCCCGCCCGGCCTCGACCTCGCCCCGCTGCTCAAGGAACTGCCCGCCGGCGCCACCGGCACCGAGACCGCCCCCGGCAGCTACCGCGTCGAGGCCCCCCTCGACCCCAGCCGGCTGCTGGCCGCCGTCACCGGCTGGTGCGCGGCCTCCGGCATCCTGCCCGAACGGCTGGCCGTGCAGCGCCGCAGCCTCGAAGACGTCTTCCTCGACCTGACCGGACGGGAGCTCCGCTCGTGAGTACGTACGCGCCGAAGCCCGGCGCCGCACCCGTCGGCCGGATGCTGCTCGCCCAGACCGCCTTCGAGACGAAGATGCTGCTGCGCAACGGTGAGCAGCTGCTGCTCACCGTGGTCATCCCGACCGTGCTGCTGGTGCTGTTCTCCGCCGTGGACGTCGTCGCTGTGGAGGGCCCCGGCAAGCGGGTCGACTTCCTGGCCCCCGGCCTGCTCGCACTGGCCGTGATGTCCACCGCCTTCACCGGGCAGGCCATCGCCACCGGCTTCGAGCGCCGCTACGGCGTGCTCAAGCGGCTCGGCGCCAGCCCGCTGCCGCGCTGGACGCTGCTGACCGCCAAGACCGGCTGCGTGCTGGTCACCGAGGTGCTCCAGGTCGCCCTGCTGTCGGTGATCGCCCTGGCCCTCGGCTGGTCCCCGCACGGGCTCGCCACCCCGCAGGGGGCACTGGCCGTCGCCGCCCTGCTGGTCCTCGGCACCGCCGCCTTCTCCGGCCTGGGCCTGCTGATGGCCGGCACCCTCAAGGCCGAGGCCACCCTGGCCGCCGCCAACCTGGTGTTCATCCTGCTGCTGCTGGCCGGCGGGGTGATCGTGCCGCTGAGCAAGTTCCCGGACGCCGTACGGTCGGTGCTGGAGCTGCTGCCGATCTCGGCGCTCTCGGACGGGCTGCGCTCGGTGCTCCAGCACGGCGCCGGGGTGCCCTGGTCGGACCTCGGGATCCTGGCCGGCTGGGCCGTCCTGGGGCTGGCCGCGGCCGCCCGGTTCTTCCGCTGGGAGTAGCGCCGCGTCCCCTTCGATGCCTGACGCCCCCGACCTCAACAGGCCGGGGGCGTCAGGCATTTCAGCCGATCATCGGGGGTCAGCCCTGGCTGCCACCGCGCCGCTTGCGGGCGAGCAGCACGAGCGCACCACCGACCAGCAGCACGCCGCCACCGGCCGCCGCGATCATCGGGGTGGCGTCGCTGCTACCGGTCTGGGCCAGCGCCGGGGCACTGGTGCTGGGCACCGGGGCGGGGACGGCCGGGGTCGTCCGGCTGGGGGTGGGGCCGGCCGACGGGGTCCCGCTCGGGGTGGGCGTCGCCGACGGGGTGCCGATCGGCGTCTGCGTCGGGGTGGTGGTGGGGGTCGGCGTCGGGGTGGGGGTCTTGGTGGGGGTGGGGGTCGGCGTGGGGGTCGGGGTGTGGCACGGCGCGATGGTCTTGGTCTCGTCGATGTTCCACCCCTTCTCCGCCGGGGTCTCGGTGGTCTTGACCACCAGGTGGGCGACGATCGGGGCGTCGTGGTCCTTCACCGGGTACTTGCCGTGGAACTCCGCCGGGAACCCCTGGGCATCCACGACCTTCTCGTCACCGATGGTCAGGCTGACGGTGTTCTTCACGTCAGGCTTGGGGCTGTAGTTGATCAGGTCGACCACGACCTGGTCGCAGGTCACCGACCAGGTCGGCACGTGTGCCGAGGCGTTGGTGGCCAGCGCCAGCGGCAGGAGAATTCCGGCCGCCGCCGTACCGGCGAGTGCCGCCGCGCCCATCCGAATGTGCCGCTGCTGTCGCGCCATTACCCTGTTCCCCTCCGAACGGTCTTGCGCAGCAGGCGGGTTGAAGTGGTTCGCGGTGGCCCACTACGACATGTCCGGGGGACTCTACCGGCACTCCCACACCTCGCCACACCCCGCCGTACGACCGGATTTCGTCTGTCCGTGCGTTCCTGGATGTGCTCGACCAGCCCATCACAGCCGCCACCTCGCAGAACGCGGATTCGGCAGACTTGAATGAACTTGGTCACTTTCAGCACACAACGGCGCCTGTTCCGTGCCACTGGACCTTGACCGGCGTGCGTTTCTGCCACTGAACGTTGACCGACGTGCGTTTCTGCCAGTGAATCCTGACCGCCCTGCTCAACAGCCATCCACCGGGCGTGCGGCGACAGACACAGGGCTTCACGCACCGCGCGGCCGTCGGTCAGGATGATCGCCATGAACGATGGCCTCATCCAGTTCGTGCGAGCGAAACTCGACGCGGACGAGCACAACGTCGTGATGATCACGTCGCTTGCTCCCCCCGACACGGACGTGCACCTCGACAGCACGATCCCAATGATCGACATGGTTCGCGCGGTCACAGACCTCTACGCGCCTGTTGCACATCTCGACGTGCCGGACACGGCCGCCACCAGCAAGGACTTCGACGCCGGCCGGGCCGCCGGTCTTGGAGCGGCGGTCAGACTCCTTGCCCAGATCTACCGCGACGACCCCGACTACCGTGAGCTGTGGCGTCCTCGGACGCAGCCCTAGGGAGCCCCGCCCGTCCCAGGTTCCTGGCCGCACGACCGGGGGTCGGCAAGGCCGTCAACGTCCGCTGGCACGAACTGGGCAGCGGTCAAGCCTCAGTGGCAATCGGTCAAGGTCCAGTGACACAGGACAGCGCCCCCGGTGATCAGGTTCAATCACCGGGGGCGCCCTGCCGACATATCGACGAACGCACGTCAACGGACGCTCGGACCGCTCAGGCCGTTCAGGCCGTTCAGACCTCTCAGGCCTCTCAGGCCCGCTTCGCGGCCTTGCGCCGGGCCGCGACCACGATCCCGCCACCGGCCGCCAGCACCACGGCGCCGCCGATCGCCAGCGGCAGCACCGGACCGGAGCCGGTGTGCGCCAGGTTGCCGCCCTCGTTCGACGGGGCGGACGGACTCACCGAACCCGGGGCGGCCGGGCCGCCAGTCGAAGCGGAGGCCGACGGGCTCGCCGAACCGCCCGCACTGGGCGTGCCGCTCGTCGGCGCGGACGGGCTGCCCGACGGGCTCGCCGAACCGCTCGGCGTCACCGACGGCGAACCGCTCGGCACCACCGGCGGAACGGTCGGCGTACCGGTCGGGGCCGGCACCGGCGTCCCCGGCAGGCAGCCGGTGAAGGGGTAGTGGTGGGTCTCGGCGCCGCCCTTGCCGGTCAGCGAGGCCGCGATCACCGAGCCGTTGACCGGGCCGCCACTGCCGAGCTCGAAGGCGGCGTTGGGTGCGAGCACCGTCCCGACCCAGGCGGCCTTGCTGTTCTTGACCACCTTGGTCGCGGTGGGGAAGTTCCAGAGCAGCTTGGCCCGGATCGCGCCGCCCGCCGCGCTCAGGTTCTTGTCGTCCAGCAGGAAGGCCGACCTGCCCTCGTCCCACAGGTGGAAGCCGGTGGTCCCGGCCGCCGCCATGTCGTACGAGCCGCCGGTCACGTTGATGACGGTCACCGAGCCGGCCGGCACCTTGACGAAGACGTCCTTGGCGCCCTGGAGCTTCCCGGCGTCGACGGTGAAGCTGTTGTACGTGGCGTCCCCGCCGGTGAAGGTGAGCTCGGCGCCCTTGGCCTGGACGGTGGCCCCGGCGGTCTGCGGCACGGCGGCCAGCGCGGTGGAGGCGGCGCGCAGCTTGGTGAACTCGGCCCTGAAGTCGATCGGCGAGGCGCCCTGGGCGATCTTGCCCTGGTGAGCCTCGACCACGGCACCGTCGGCCTTCGAACCGTAGACGCCGTTGCCGTTCATCACCTGGGTGTTGTGGCCGGTGATCTTGCCGGCCACGACCAGTGCGTTCCTGCCGGGCAGGGCGTCGACCTCGGCGGCGGTCAGCTCCTGGCCGACGGAGAAGCCGCCGGTGAAGTCGGCGTTGCCGCCGACCGCGACGGCACCCTCGGCGTCGGGGGTGTGGGTGTCGTCGCCCTCGATGAACTCGCCGTACAGGTTGGCGACCCCGAGGCTGCGGCACTGCTCGTCGGCAGCGACGGTGCCGGCGGCCTGGGCGGCCGGCGCGATCAGGGCGGCGAGTGCGAGCGAGCCGCCGACCGCGAGCGCGGCGGCGGAGGTGGGTATGCGCATGTGCAGGATCTCCGCTTACGTGCGGGAAGTGGGATGGGCCCGGAAAAAGGTATGGACCAATCCGCACTCTTTCGGCCAAACGGGTGAATGGTCAAGACCACTGACCGCCTTGTCCGAACAGTCCGCTTTGATCACCGGCGGCCGCAGCCCGCGCCCCGCCCCAAGATCGCCCGTAAGGCCGCCTACGATGGAGCCCGTGCTGAACCCCTTCTCCCTGCTCGCCGAGCGCTGGCAGCCCTCCGCCGCGATGGTCCGGCGCGCCACGTTCGCCGCGCTGGTGATGAGCGTGGTGATCGTCGTCACCGGCGGCGCCGTCCGGCTCACCGCCTCCGGCCTCGGCTGTACCACGTGGCCCCGCTGCACCGCCGAGAGCCTGACGCCCACGGCGGAGATGGGCTTCCACGGCGTCGTCGAGTTCACCAACCGGATGCTCACGTACGTGCTGAGCGCGGCGGTCGGCTGGGCGATCCTCGCCGCGCGCTGCCACCGGCCGTGGCGGCGGAGCCTCACGAAGCTCGGCTGGATCCAGTTCTGGCTGGTGATGAGCAACGCCGTCCTCGGCGGCATCACGGTGCTGACTGGCCTCAACCCGTACACCGTGGCGCTGCACATGATCGCTGCGATGGCGCTGGTCTGGGTCGCCCTCCTGATGTGGGAGCGCGGCAAGGAAGGCGACGGCCCGGCGAAGCTCGCGGTCGCCCGCCCCATCCACCAGCTCTCCTACGTCCTGGTCACGGTGGTCGGCCTGCTGGTCGCGGCGGGCACCCTGGTCACCGGCGCCGGCCACCACCCGGGAACGCCGAAGGACAACAAGATCGTCCCCCGCATCCCGCTCGACTACGACAGGCTGGCCCAGTTCCACGCAGACCTGGCGTTCGTCTCGGTCGGCCTCACCATCGCGATGATCTTCGTCTTCGCGGCCATCAAGGCCCCCCCGGCCGCCAAGGCCCGCGCGAAGGAGTTGCTCGCCGTCCTGCTCCTCCAGGGCGTCCTCGGCTTCATCCAGTACTTCACGGATGCCCCCGAGCTGATGGTCGGCCTCCACATGCTGGGAGCCTCCCTGACCTGGATCGCCGCCCTCCGCATCCCCCTCGCCCTCCGCACCCGCGAGGCTGAGCAGGCCCCCGACCACCTCCCCACCCAGCCCCCCCAGACCGCCGCAGTCTGAGCCTCGTCGATGGCCCCCATCCCCACGGATGGGGGCCATCGATGTGTCACAACAGCCGCCGTCCGCCGTGGGGCGACATCGACCGGGTTCTCACCTCACACTCGTGCCGCCGGGCGGGTCAGTTCGAGGACCATCACGTCGTGCCGAGCCGCGCCCTCCCAGGGGATCGCCGACCCGACGCGCCTGTAGCCCCACGCTCGGTAGGCCGCCTGGGCCGCAGTCGCATCCGGTCGGGAGTTCAGCATCACCCTGGCGTTGTCGATGCCATCGACGAGGACGCGATGCATACGAGTGGCGACACCCTGGCGGCGCCACCGGGGCCGGACCGCGAGCTCGAAGAGACCGAACGTGCGCCTTCCGTCCTCGTGCCTGAGGTCCTCGGGCACAGGATCGATCAGGGTGTCCCACCATCCGGTGTTCGCCGACAGCGGGTAGCCGTACGCCATGCCCACAACGGTGTCGCCGTCGAAGGCGACCGCCGCCCGGAAACCCCGCCGACGCGCCTGCGAACGGAACCGACGAAACGCCCGCCCCACATCGGCCGGCCCCTCGCCGTAAGGAGGCTCCGCGAATGCCTCCGCGAACACCTCCCTCAACTGCCTCTCCAACTCGGCCGCCTGCTCACCCTCCAACAGCCGAACCGCCATCGTCACACCGTCCCCAGTTTCCGGGCCGAAATCCCAAGCGATCGAAGTTCCTCAACGCAGTCTCTCGCCATCGCCGTATCAACTCGGGCGGCCAACGACGCCACCGAACGCAACCGGTCCGCCAGCCTGACCGAGGTCATTCCCTTCGCCGCACTGGCGCTGGCCACCGCCTCTGCGCATGCTTCCTCAACATTGCCAGCCTTCATGAGCACCTCGGCAAGGCGTGCCCGGTACAGGACCGCGTTCCGGCTGTATGTCGGGCCGAGCAGGTCGTCGGCAAGGTCGTCCACGCCGACCTCGCGACGCCCACGCCGAACCCCCGGTGAACTCACAACCGCTGGACGACACTTACGACTCCGACGATGCGCCGCCGCCCCCGCCCATCCCCGACCCCTCACGGGTCTGGGCCGCCTACGGGGTGTCCACCGCCGCCGGCCTGCACGTCATCACCGCGGCTCTGATCCTGATCAACCGCGCCCGCTGAACTCCCGGCCGCGCCGCCGCCCCGGCGGCGCGGCCCGGCTCACCCCAGCGACTCAGCAGGCCTGCCGAGGACGTGGCAACGATCACTACAACTCAAGCGGCAATGGGGGCCACCGCCGTGTCACAACAACAAATGTCCTGCCCTGGCCGAAGGCTCGCTTCGGATACTCAGGCTCGCCATTACGTTGGCCAGCTTCTGCTTGCTCGTGATCCAGTCCGTATCACCGGCAGCGACCGCCTGCTGCACCGTCCCCAGAACAGCTTCGCTGGCCTCCGCCGACTGAGCCAGGCGTGCCCGCATGAAGAGCTTGAAGAGCGCGGGCAGTTGGTCCGGCCGGGTTGTTGTCCTCGCTTTCAGGGAGAAGAGCGGGAGGAACCACTGCTCGAAGGTATCCGTAGTCGTCTGGGCGGCCTGGTACAGCTCGTACATCGGCTGCAGGCTTGCCGCGCGGTGGTACGGAATGCGGCCGTGCAGCGCGTACTGGAGCCGGATGCCACCGTGTTCGCGGAAGTGCTGGCCGTGGGCGGCGATGTGGTTGGCCGCGTTCTCGGTGATGGTCATGACGGCCGTGTCCGCTTCGTGCCGCCGGGCTGCGGCGAGGACGGTGGCGTGAATGCCGACCCGTGGGTCGAGGACGAGGCGGTTGAGGCCGAGGGGCGAGAGGTCGATGCCGTGGTCGCGGGTCCGGGAAAGGATCAGCCGCTGGGCGACATTGCCGGCGGTGTGCTGGAGGTGCTTGGGCTGCTGGCGGTGGCTGGCGTGGATGTCCGAGCGGTCGAGGACGGGGCGGTCCCTCGCGAGTTCGGCGACGAGGTGGTGTTCTGTGCGGTCCTCGGTGGCGGTGCTGCCACAGGCGTTGCAGGGGTGGCTGCCACTGCCGGTCATGTGACCGCAGCCGCGGCAGGTGGGAACGCTCTCGCGACTGATAGTCAAAGTGCCAACGCGGAGGTTGTTCTCGATCATCTCCAGGGCGAGGTTGGCTACCTCCGCGTCGGTGTCGGTCAGGATGCCGCCCACCGGAAACCGGCCGGGCATGTACTTGTCGGCGATCAGGTCGGCCTCGAACCGCTGGCGAGGGATCACCGGGCCCTCCGCCTGGCGGTGGCGGAGGTCTCCCGCAAGGGTGACGGTGTTCCACAGGTGGGGTGCGGGCGGTAGGCCCAGGATGGCGTTGAGGGCGGCGGCGAGGCGGATGCCCACGGCCTTTCCAGGCCGGGAGGCGAGGGTGAAGGGGCCGTTCTGGACAGGCCCGTTGAGGAACAGGTGTCGCACGGGCTCCTCCTAGATCGGCGGGGTGGTGGTTCCCGTCCGGGTGAACCGGCCGTCTCGCAGTTCGTAGTGGAGGATCGCGGCGTTGGGCATCTTGCCCGTCCGCTCCTCGGCGAGGATCTCGGGCAGCGTGCGGAGCTCGAGCAGGGATCGGAGCGCCACCGCGGCGGTCTGGTGGGTGAAGGCGACGACGGTGCGCGACTCCTGGAGTACGACTTTGGCGAGCGCGGCGAACTCGGCGGCCCGGTCGAGTACGCCCTCGGCGAGTGACTCGGCGCCGCCCGGTGCGGTCCAGGCGTGCTTGCGCAGGCGGCGGTCCTCAGCGAGTGCGGGGTAGCTGTCGTAGAGCTCGCGCTTGGTCATGTAGGTGGCGTCACCGTAGTGCTGCTCGTCCAGGAGCACGGTCTGCCGGGGCCAGCCGTCGGGGAGGGCGGGCAGGGCGATCGCGGCCGTGTCGATCGCCCTGCGGTAGGTCGACGTGTAGACGTGCGGCTCGGAGCCCGCGAGCTGCGGGAGGACCTCGGCGAGCCACTGGGCCTGCCGGAATCCGCGCGGGGTCAGGCCGACGATGGTGCGGGAGATGGCATGGGCGGCGGCTCCGCTGTAGGGGCGGGGGTCCTGGTAGAAGCCGTGGTACTTGTCGGCGTTCTCGACGGACTCGGCGTGCCGGATGACGAGCAGGGACATGGCCGTGGCGGCTCCTATCCGGCGAGGTTGGCGACGTACGAGCCGCTGATGGCCCAGGGGGTGAGTTCGATGCCGAAGCCGCTGTGGTCGCCGTCCTGGGTGTGGACGAGCTTGCCGGACAGGTGCACGGTGTCGCCGGATCGGAACGCGCCCGTGTAGGCACCGAGGTACGAGCGCATATGAGTGATCCGGCGGGCGAACGAGTCGGCCTCGTCGACGGTCGAGCTGAGGATGGTCCTGACCTTGATCCCGTAGACGGCCGGCGTGGTGAGGCCCTCGACGTGGTCGGTGATCTTCGCCAGGAGGGAGATCTCACCGATCTCCTTGGAGGAGATCCGGGCGAAGCTCCTGTCGAGGTCGGAGCGGATGGGTTCGCAGTTGATGTGCGCGCCGGCACCGGAGGTCAGCCCCTGGAGCTTGCGGCGTTCCTGCTTGATGAGGGCGTCGAAGGAGCTGCCCTCCATGTACTTGGCCCGGCGGAGGTACAGCCGGGTGAGGTCGTCTCCGTCGTAGGGCCGGATCAGGTCGGTCTGCTGGAACAGTTCCTGTGCGGCCTGGTAGCCCTCGGGCCCGTAGCAGACAAGGTCGATGTCGGAGCGTTCGTTGAAGCAGCCGACGAGGAAGGAGCCGGTGACGCCGATCAGGCCCTGAGCGTCGTTCGCGGTGATCCACTCGGTGATCGCCAGGAGGTCCTTGCCGGCCGGGTTGTCGGCGACCGTGCCGGGGTCCTCGTGGATGGCGGCCAGGGCCTGGCGGCAGGAGTAGTGGACGGCAACGTCCTCGCGCGGGATGCCGGTGATCACGCAGCCAAGGGTGTCGGAGTAGACGTAGCACTCCGGCCTGCCGGCCAGGATGCCGAAGGACTTCGACACGACGCTGTTCTGCCGGTAGGTCCGGCCGAACAGGCGCCGGTCGCCCTTGTCGTCGGGGTGGTACTTGACGTAGCCGAGGTAGTGGCTGCCAGGGTGGCTGTCCCCGATGACCTTGAAGACGACTCCGTGGTGGTCCATCAGGTAGTCGCGGTCACGGACGGCGGGGACCGGCCTACCGGTGCTCAGCGGCGAACCGTTCCAGAGTGGGGAAGGTGCCGGTGTCGATCGTGTTACCCGACTCATACTGCTCAAGTCCCATCGTGAGAAGGGCGCGGCGGTACTGCCACTTGATCTGCTTGTCGTGCCGCGTGGGGTCGGTGGGCCGTATGAGGGCGAGGAAGAAGAAGCACTTGACCAGCAGGAAGTCGCCCAGGTGCTCGCTCACCCGCTGCCCGATCAGGGACGCGGTGGTCTCGTCGAGGGCCGCGGTGTAGGCGGCGCGCTGTTCCGGGGTGATCGTGTACCCCTTGCCCCCGCCCTTGAAGGCCACGATGTCGAGCGCGGGGTAGACGTCGTAGCCCAGCGGGACCGGTCCGTGGTGCTGCCAGTCGATGACCCCGGCGCGGAGGACGTTGGGCAGGCCGTAGTCCAAGTGCCCGTGCACCATCGGAAGTTGGGCCAGTCGGTCGAGGGCGCGCTTGACCACCTCATGGACGCGCGGGGTGTCGAAGTCCGGGTTCTCCTCGAAGACCTCGGCCGCGAAGGACGCCTTCTCGAACCACGGCGTGGCGGGCAGTGGGTGCCTTGCCTGGGCCTGCAAGAGCTTCGACGAGACCGCAGCGGCCGTACTGATGACCTGGTAGCTGACCTGCCCGTCCCGCCCGGCGTCGGCCAAGGCCTCCTCGTGCAGCGAGGTGTCGCCGATGGCGCGCTCGACGACGAAGTAGCGCCCGTCCTCAGACCCGCTGTCGACGATCTCCGGCACCGGGTAGCCGAGGCCGGCGGCCAGCTGCTGGAACTCGGCCTCTGCCCGCAGGTCGTCGCCGCCGGTCCGCTTGTAGAGCAGACCATCAGTCGAACTCCACACCGCACCTTCGGCGGCGGTTCTGTCCTTCACGAACTCCCAGTCACTCATTCATCCATCCTTGTACAGACACGAGTTGGCCCGGGCTGGACACAACCGTGCCGGGCGGGCTGTACGGCGTCCCACGGTCCACTCGATAGTTGCGGCACCCCGCGGGACCTGGTCACCGCGTACGTGGACGACTCAGGGACGTCCTGGGACGTTTTCCAGCAGAGCGAGGAGGCCCGCCGTGTCCGACAGGTCCGGCAGGACCACCGGGGCTCCCGCCGCTTCCAGCACGGCCCGACTGTGGATACCGGAAGCGACCGCGATGATCCCGGAGCCCGTGGTGAGGGCAGCCTCGACGTCTCGTGGTGTGTCGCCGACCAGGACGACGGGGGCGTCCCCGGGCAGTCCGTGGTAGCGCTGGACACGCCGCCGAGCGACGGCGACCAGATCGCGACGCTGTTCTGCGTCAGCGCCGTATGCCCCGACGGCCAGATCCAACAGCGGGTCGAGGCCGAAGGCCGACAGTTTCACACGAGCGTTCGCTGCGATGTTGCCGGTCAGCACCGATGACACCCGATCGGCCCGGGACGACACGGCCTTGAGGGCATCGAGCACGCCCGGAAGTGCCGTCCCGCGCTGGCGCAGTTCGCCCAAGCGCTCCTCGCCGGCCCTGGTGAGCGCAGCCTCGACGGTCGGCCAGTCGGGCTCCCGGAGATCATGCCGGCGAAACATGTCGCGCATGATCAGACGGTCAGTGCGGCCCTCCGTCGACGCTCCCACGGCCGGCGGGGCTCCGGTCAGCGCGGTGAATGCGGCGGCGTAGATCTCCTTGCTCACCCCGGCGTTCTCGATGAGCGTGTGGTCGATGTCCCACAGGACGATGAGCTGCATCCCGCCAGCGTAGGCACCTTGATCGCTCGTCAGGTCAAGCCGGAGCGCTCACCACGTCCTTGCACGGCAGCGCCCGGCTCGGCTTGTATGGCCCCCGTGAACGAGCGACTTCACTCCGTACTCGCTCAGCGAGGCGTGGAGCCCGACGCGCTCGCCGAGGCCTGCGAGGTGGACCCCAAGACCGTTGGCCGCTGGCTCGGCGGGCGCGTGCCCCACCCGAGACACCGATTCCGAGCCTCTCGGTTCCTGCACGTCGAGGAAACCTTCCTCTGGCCGAACCCGCAGGCCCGTGCGGGCCGACGGACCGTCGGGTCAGGCACTGAACTCGTCGGCACCTACCCGAACCGGGCCAGCGTGCCCCGTGAGACCTGGCTGACTCTGCTACAGGAGGCCCGGCAACAGATCGACGTGCTCGTCTTCTCCGGGACGTTCTTCGCCCAGTCCAACCCCCACGTTGCCAGGATGCTCGCCGAGCGCACAGCCGACGGGGTCCAGGTCCGGCTGTGCTTCGGTGACCCGCAGGGGCAGGCCGCCGCCGTACGAGGCCGCGAGGAAGGCATCGGCGACACCCTTGCTGCCAAGATCCGCGCTTCCCTCACCTACTACCGCCCCCTGCTTCTGGAGGACGGCTGCGAGGTGAGGCTCCACGACGCCACGCTGTACAGCTCCCTCTTCCGATACGACGACAACCTGCTGGTCAACCCGCATGTCTACGGCCAGCCGGCCAGCGCCAACCCCCTGCTGCACCTCAAGCGACTGGACTCCACCGGCTGGTTCGACAACTACGCTCAGAGCTTCGAAGCCGTCTGGGCCGGCGCACGGTCATGGACGCCCGACCGGGAGGGGACCACCGCACATGGGTAGGACCGAGTACTACAACGACCCCGACGCCCCCAAGGCCAATACCCTCATCCCCGCCAGCAATCTGCTCGTCGTCGACGACTCCGGCGCCATCCTGCTGCAGCGCCGTCGGGACACGGGCCAGTGGGCCCTGCCCGGCGGCGCCCAGGACATCGGTGAGACCGCCGCGGAGTGCGCCGTGCGCGAGTGCCTGGAGGAGACCGGCATCCAAGCCGAGATCAGCGGCTTTCTCGGCGTCTACACCAACCCGAACCACATCGTCGCGTACACCGACGGCGAGATCCGCCAGCAGTACGAGAACACCTACATCGGCCGCCCGATCGGCGGAGAGCCCACGATCAACGACGAGGCCGACGACGTCCGCTTCGTCCGACCCTCCGACCTCGACCGGTACGACATCCACCCCAGCATGCGCCAACAGATCGGCGACTACCTCGCCGGCACCTACCCCCACCTCGGCTGAGCCACCAGCGCCGCCTCGACCCGCGCCACGGCCGCGAGGATTTCCGGCGACGCGCGACGGATGAACCGCCCCACCGTGCTCTCCTCCCCGTAGCGACCGAGGATCTCCGCCAGGCGTGCCCCAGCCGTGGTCGGTCCACCATCTGGCGTCGTCGTCATGTCACACCACACCAGGGCATCGACCAGCCGCTGGTCCTCCAGCAGCGGGAACTCGACCTCCAGTACCTCCCGGAGGCCGCGTTCCTCGGCTTCGAGCAGCGCGAACGAGTGGTTCGCCACCAACCGCGTGAGCTGGTCATCAGCCCCATGGGCATCACGGAGGAACCGCGCGCCGTCGAGCGGGTGGAACCCTGTTGTCGCCAGCCTCGGCGCATAGCCGACATCGTGCAGCAGAGCTGCACGGACCAGAAGCCCGGCCTCCCGGCCGAGAATTCCTCCGAGGCGGCGGGCTCGCTCTGCCACCCCCTGAGTGTGCGCCCAGCGGCGGGGCAGTGGCTCGGCCAGCTCACCCCTCGCCACCGCTCTGGCCCACGAGGTCGGTTCTTCGCTCATGCGTCGATGGTTTCCCGTGCCGATCGCCACCACGCATGGGATCAACCGATCCACGGTCGATCGAACCGCAATCGCCTGTTCTGAGTTGGACAACGGCCCGGCTCCCCCGCCCGCCGACCGGGACCGCGCCGGGCCTACTTCGGCCTGCGGCGGGCGCGGACCAGCGCGGCGGCGATCGCCAGGGGGAAGGACAGCAGGAAGAGCGTCACCGCGGGCCACAGCGGGTCGCCGTCGACGATCGCGTTCACAAGGGTGCGGAGGCCGACAACGATGAAGTGCATGCGCGCACCATAGCGCCGCCCCTCGCCGGTCGGTCCGACGCCCCTGACCAGCGACAACGGCCCGGTTCCACCGTTTCTAGGGGGAACCGGGCCGTCGGCGTTCGAACGAGGGGCGATCAGCCGCCGAGCTGGAGGCCGGCCATGCGCTTCCACTCGTACGGGCCGGTCTTGACCTTGAGGCCCAGCTCGCCCTCGAAGTTCTCGTGCAGGGTGAGCCCGGCCAGCTCCGCGGCCCGGCGGCCGACGGCGTAGGTGGGGGCGACCTGGTCGCCCCAGGCGCCGTCCGCGCCGACCACGACGATGCGGGTGGCCACGCCGCCGACGTACTCGACGACCGCGTCGGCGCTGCCGCCGTGCTGCTGGGCGAAGCTGGTGAGGTGCTTGGCGATGCGCTTGGCGCGGCGCTCGGTGCGGGCGTCCGACGCGGCGGCGGTGGCGGTCTCTGCGCTGCTCATGCCCGCATGCTACCCACCGGTACGCGACCTGGCGACGGGAGCACCCTGTGCACCGGGACACATACTCACACCATGACGTTCAATGGCTGGCCGGCCGAGGCGCTCGACTTCTACGAGCACCTCGAAGCCGACAATTCCAAGACCTTCTGGCAGGCCCACAAGGAGCAGTACGACCAAGTCGTACGGGCGCCCATGGAGCTGCTGCTCGCCGAGCTGGAGCCGGAGTTCGGGCCGGGGAAGATCTTCCGCCCCAACCGCGACGTCCGGTTCAGCGCCGACAAGTCCCCGTACAAGACGCACATCGGCGCGTACCTGGAGGCCGGCGGCTACATCCAGCTCTCCGCCGACGGCCTGGCCTGCGGCAACGGCATGTACCAGCTCGCCCCGGACCAGCTGGACCGCTACCGCGCCGCCGTCGCCGAGGACGTCAGCGGTGCCGAACTGGAGCGGGTGATCGCCCGGGTGGAGAAGGACGGCCCGCACGTCCACGGCCGGGACTCCCTCAAGACCGCCCCGCGCGGCTTCCCCAAGGACCACCCGCGGATCGAACTGCTCCGCCACAAGGGCCTGGTGGCCTGGCAGGAGTGGCCGCCCGCGAAGTGGCTCGGCACCCGCACCGCCCACACCCGGATCACCGCCTTCCTGCGCGCCTCCCAGCCGCTCAAGGACTGGCTGGACGACCACGTCGGCCCGTCCGAGCTACCAGGACGCTGAGAGACGCGAAGAAACGCAAAGAGAAGAGACGCGAAGAAGAAACGCGAAGAGCCCCGGTCCGCCAGGACCGGGGCTCTTCGCCCACACCAGAACAGGGGCCTTACTTCACGAACGGATCGATCGCACACACCACGAACAGCAGCGACAGATAGGTGATCGACCAGTGGAACAGCCGCATCTCCTTGAGCTTGGCGCCCACGATCCCGGCCTTGGCCCGCCCGTACAGCGCGTGCGCCTCCCGCAGCCAGAACCCGCCGAGCAGCACCGCGGCGACCGGGTACAGCCAGCTCATGTGCCCGAGCGGCCAGACCGCCAGCGAGACCGCGACCATCACCCAGGAGTAGGCGACGACCTGCTTGCCGACCGCCACGTTGCCCTTGACGACCGGCAGCATCGGCACGCCGGCCCGCTCGTAGTCGTCGCGCACCTTCATCGACAGCACCCAGGTGTGCGGCGGGGTCCAGAAGAAGACCACCAGGAACAGCGCGACCGCCGCCCAGGACACCGAGTCGGTCACCGAGGACCAGCCGATCAGCACCGGCATGCAGCCGGCGATGCCGCCCCAGACGATGTTCTGCGAGGTGCGCCGCTTGAGCCCCAGCGTGTAGACGAACACGTAGAACAGCAGCGCGCCGAGCGCGAGTCCGGCGGAGAGCCAGTTGACCCCGAAGCCGAGCAGCAGGGTGGAGAGGACGCCGAGCGCGATGCCGAAGACCAGGGCCTCGCGCGGGGACACCATCCCGGTGACGATCGGCCGCCGCTCGGTGCGGGACATCAGTGCGTCGATGTCGCGGTCGATGTACATGTTGAGGGCGTTGGCGCCGCCCGCCGAGAGGTAGCCGCCGACCACGACCTTGAGCACCAGCAGCATGTTCGGCACGCCCTGCTGGGCGAGGAACATCACCGGCACGGTGCTCATCAGCAGCAGCTCGATGATCCGCGGCTTGGTCAGTGCGACGAACGCGCCGACACGGGCCCCGATGGGCCGGTGCGCAGGAGTCGCCCCGGTGACCCCGGCGGGACGGGTTTCGACGGCGGTCACTAACACCCCAACTGAAGATGAAACTTCGCAGGCGTCCACAGGAACGAAGGGTCCCGAATCGTCCGCTCTGCGCGTACCACGACACCATAGACGCTCCATACATCCCAACCGGCTCCGGGGTCCCCCGGCGGGGCGGACGGCCCGCCCCCGGGTCAACCGACTGGGTGAAGCCACGAAGCGCCTCCGCGGCGCCCGCGCAACCCGTCCCGACCACCCGGGCGGCGCGCCCAGCCGAATCGGGAGAGCCTGGGACGAAACGGATCAGAACGCCCTAGTGGGAATCACCATGCGGAAATCCCGGTTGTCCCGGCACGGAGGGTGAGCCCCGGCCCGGACGGTAGGCTCGCACGCAGAAGCGGGATCTACCCTCCGTGACCGGCACCATCCACAGTCGGGACCACAGCGCCGTGGCCGACCCGGTCCCCATTCACGGGGTCACTCTTCACAATGGAAGGAGCCCTGAGACAGGGTGAGCACTGCGCCGAAGAACGCATTCGAGTGGAGCGACCTGGACGAGCGCACGGTTGACACGGCGCGGGTCCTGGCGATGGACGCTGTCCAGAAGGTCGGCAACGGGCACCCCGGGACGGCCATGTCGCTGGCCCCGGCCGCCTACCTGATCTTCCAGCGCTTCCTGCGCCACGACCCGACCGACCCGGCCTGGGTCGGCCGCGACCGCTTCGTCCTCTCCCCCGGCCACACCAGCCTGACGCTCTACACCCAGCTGTACTTCTCGGGCTACGGCCTGGAGCTGGACGACCTCAAGGCCTTCCGCGTGGCCGGCAGCCGCACCCCGGGCCACCCGGAGCACGGCCACACCGCGGGCGTGGAGACCACCACCGGCCCGCTCGGCCAGGGCATCGCGAACGCGGTCGGCATGGCGATGGCCGCCCGCTACGAGCGCGGCCTGTTCGACCCGGAGGCGGCGGCCGGCGAGTCCCCCTTCGACCACACCATCTGGGCCATCGTCTCCGACGGCGACCTGGAGGAGGGCATCTCGGCCGAGGCGTCCTCGCTGGCCGGCCACCAGAAGCTGGGCAACCTGGTCGCCCTGTACGACGACAACCACATCTCGATCGAGGGCGACACCGAGACCGCCTTCTCCGAGGACGTCCTCAAGCGCTACGAGGCGTACGGCTGGCACGTCCAGCGGGTCACCCCGAAGGCCAACGGCGACATCGACGTCGAGGCCCTCGCCGGTGCGCTGGCCGCCGCCAAGGCCGAGACCTCCCGCCCGTCGCTGATCGCGATGCGCACGATCATCGCCTGGCCGGCCCCGGACGCCCAGAACACCGCCAAGGCGCACGGCTCCGCGCTCGGTGCCGCCGAGATCGCCGCCACCAAGAAGGTCCTGGGCTTCGACCCGGAGAAGACCTTCGAGGTCAGCGACCAGGTCATCGAGCACGCCCGCCAGGTCATCAAGCGCGGCAAGGCCGCCCGCGACCAGTGGCAGCAGGGCTTCGACGCCTGGCGCGCGGCCAACCCGCACCGGGCCGCCGAGTTCGACCGCATCCAGGCCGGCGAGCTGCCCGAGGGCTGGAAGAAGGCCGTCCCCTCCTTCCCGGCCGGCAAGGACGTCGCCACCCGCAAGGCCTCCGGCGAGACCCTCAAGGCGCTCGGCGCGGTGATCCCGGAGCTGTGGGGCGGCTCGGCCGACCTCGCGGAGTCCAACCTCACCACCATCGACGAGGACAGCTCCTTCCTCCCCGAGGGCAACCCGCTGAAGTCGGCCAGCCCGTACGGCCGGACGATCCACTTCGGCATCCGCGAGCACGCCATGGGCTCGACCATGAACGGCATCGCCCTGCACGGCAAGACCCGTGTGTACGGCGGCACCTTCCTGGTCTTCGCCGACTACATGCGCCCGGCCGTGCGCCTGGCCGCGCTGATGAAGCTGCCGGTCACCTACGTCTGGACGCACGACTCGATCGGCCTCGGCGAGGACGGCCCGACCCACCAGCCGGTGGAGCACATGGCCTCGCTGCGCGCCATCCCGGGCCTGGCCATGGTCCGCCCGGCCGACGCCAACGAGACGGCCGTCGCCTGGCGCACCGTGATCGAGCGCCAGACCAGCCACCCCGGCCCGGTCGGCCTCGCGCTCACCCGCCAGAACGTCCCGACCTTCGACCGCGAGGTCTTCGCCTCCGCCGAGGGCACCGCCAAGGGCGCCTACGTGCTGGCCGAGGCCGGCAACGGCGACCCGCAGCTGATCCTGCTGGGCACCGGCTCCGAGGTCCAGCTGGCCGTCCAGGCCCGCGAGGTCCTGGAGGCCGAGGGCATCGCGACCCGCGTGGTCTCGGTCCCGTCCTTCGAGTGGTTCCAGGAGCAGGACCAGGCCTACCGCGACAGCGTGCTGCCGCCGTCGGTCAAGGCCCGCGTCTCGGTCGAGGCCGGCATCGCCCAGGGCTGGCGCGAGCTGGTCGGCGACCACGGCCGGATCGTCTCGCTGGAGCACTTCGGTGCCTCCGCCGACTACAAGGTGCTGTTCGAGAAGTTCGGCCTGACCGCCGAGCGCGTGGTCGCCGAGGCGCACAACGCCCTGCGCTCCCTCGAAGCCGTCAACCGCTAACGCGTCCGGGCCGCGTGCCCGCCCGCACGCGGGCACGCGGCCCCCTCTGACTACCCCACGAAGCAGAAGAAGACGAAGGACTGAAGCACCATGACTGACGCACTGAAGCGCCTCAGCGACGAAGGCGTTGCGATCTGGCTGGACGACCTCAGCCGCGCGCGGCTGAACTCCGGCAACCTGGCCGAGCTGGTGCAGAACAAGCACGTGGTGGGTGTCACCACCAACCCGACCATCTTCCAGAAGGCCATCGCCGGCAGCGGCGACAGCTCCTACGACGGCCAGCTGCGCGACCTCGCCGTCCGCGGGGTCACCACCGACGAGGCGATCCGCATGATCACCACCTCGGACGTGCGCGACGCCGCCGACGTGCTGCGCCCGGTCTACGACGCCTCCAACGGCCGCGACGGCCGGGTCTCCATCGAGGTCGACCCGCGCCTGGCGCACGAGACCGCCCCGACCGTGGCCGAGGCCAAGCAGCTGTGGTGGCTGGTCGACCGCCCGAACGTCCTGATCAAGATCCCCGCCACCAAGGCCGGCCTGCCGGCCATCGCCTCGGTCATCGGCCTGGGCATCAGCGTCAACGTCACGCTGATCTTCTCGCTGGAGCGCTACAAGGCCGTCATGGACGCCTACCTGACCGGCCTGGAGGCCGCCAAGGCCAAGGGCCTGGACCTCTCCCAGATCGAGTCGGTCGCCTCCTTCTTCGTGTCCCGCGTGGACACCGAGATCGACAAGCGCCTGGACAAGGTCGGCGGCGAGGCCAAGGACCTGCGCTCCAAGGCCGCGCTGGCCAACGCCCGCCTCGCCTACCAGGCGTACGAGGAGGTCTTCGGCTCGGTCGACGGCAAGACCGCCGGCAGCGCCCGCTGGAAGGCCCTGGAGGCCGCCGGCGCCAAGCCGCAGCGCCCGCTGTGGGCCTCGACCGGCGTCAAGGACCCGGCCCTGCCGGACACCCTGTACGTCACCGAGCTGGTCGCCCCGGGCACCGTCAACACCATGCCCGAGGCCACCCTGGACGCCACCGGCGACCACGGCGTGGTCACCGGCAACACCATCGTCCCCAACTACGCCGACGCCAAGGCCGTCCTGGACGCCATCGCGGCCGCCGGCGTGGACTACGACGACGTCGTCCAGGTGCTGGAGGACGAGGGCGTGCAGAAGTTCGAGCAGTCCTGGCAGGAGCTGCTCGACACCGTCACCGCCTCGCTGGCCTCCTTCGCCAACGAGCAGTGACCCCTGCTCACACAGCCAGCGCACGAAAGCGGAGCACACCAAGTGAGCACTGATTTCCCCGAGTTGACGTCGGAATCGGAC
This sequence comes from Kitasatospora sp. NPDC029367, assembly GCF_055569135.1. Taxonomy (NCBI): domain Bacteria; kingdom Bacillati; phylum Actinomycetota; class Actinomycetes; order Kitasatosporales; family Streptomycetaceae; genus Kitasatospora; species Kitasatospora sp. NPDC029367. The sequence goes on along the minus strand of NZ_JBVHYH010000006.1, from coordinate 13,659 downwards.
GCGGACGACCTCCCGGCCGCCCCCGTCAACCCGCTTCGTGACCCCTCCGACCGGCGGCTCCCGCGCATCGCGGGGCCGTCCGGCCTGGTCATCTTCGGGGTCACCGGCGACCTGTCCCGCAAGAAGCTGATGCCGGCCATCTACGACCTCGCCAACCGGGGTCTGCTGCCGCCGGGCTTCTCCCTGGTGGGCTTCGCCCGCCGCGAGTGGGAGGACGAGGACTTCGCCAAGGAGGTCCACGACGCGGTCAAGGAGCACGCCCGGACCCAGTTCCGGGAGGAGGTCTGGCAGCAGCTCGCCAAGGGCATGCGCTTCGTCCAGGGCACCTTCGACGACGACGAGGCCTTCGACAAGCTGCGCGAGACCATCGAGGAGCTGGACAAGGCCCAGGGCACCGGCGGCAACTTCGCCTTCTACCTGTCCGTCCCGCCGAAGTTCTTCCCCACGGTCGTCCAGCAGCTCAAGAAGCACGGCCTGGCCGACCCGCCGCAGGGCTCCTGGCGCCGCGCCGTCATCGAGAAGCCCTTCGGCCACGACCTGGAGAGCGCCCAGGAGCTCAACAAGGTCGTCCACGAGGTCTTCCCGCGCGACGAGGTCTTCCGGATCGACCACTACCTGGGCAAGGAGACGGTCCAGAACATCCTGGCGCTGCGCTTCGCCAACCAGATGTTCGAGCCGATCTGGAACCGGTCGTACGTCGACCACGTGCAGATCACCATGGCCGAGGACATCGGCATCGGCGGCCGGGCCGGCTACTACGACGGCATCGGCTCCGCCCGTGACGTCATCCAGAACCACCTGCTCCAGCTGATGGCGCTCACCGCCATCGAGGAGCCGGCGTCCTTCCACCCGAAGGCGCTGGTGGCCGAGAAGCTCAAGGTGCTCAGCGCCGTCAAGCTCCCGGCCGACCTCGGCCGGCACACCGTGCGCGGCCAGTACGCGGCCGGCTGGCAGGGCGGCGAGGAGGTGGTCGGCTACCTGGACGAGGACGGCATCGACCCGGACTCCAAGACCGACACCTACGCGGCCATCAAGCTGGAGATCAACAACCGCCGCTGGGCGGGCGTCCCGTTCTACCTGCGCACCGGCAAGCGGCTGGGCCGCCGGGTCACCGAGATCGCGGTGGTCTTCCAGCGCGCCCCGTACCTGCCGTTCGACTCCTACGCGACCGAGGAGCTGGGGCAGAACGCCCTGGTCATCCGGGTCCAGCCGGACGAGGGCGTGACGGTGCGGTTCGGCTCCAAGGTGCCGGGCACCTCCTTCGAGGTCCGGGACGTCACGATGGACTTCGCCTACGGCGAGTCCTTCACCGAGTCCAGCCCGGAGGCGTACGAGCGGCTCATCCTCGACGTGCTGCTGGGCGACGCCAACCTGTTCCCGCGCCACCAGGAGGTCGAGCTCTCCTGGCAGATCCTCGACCCGATCGAGAAGTACTGGGACGCCCACGGCAAGCCCGCCCAGTACGCGGCGGGCACCTGGGGCCCGGCCGAGGCGGACGAGATGCTCGCACGAGACGGCAGGAGCTGGCGGCGGCCATGAAGATCGACCTCACCAACACGACGTCCAGCAAGATCAACGCCGCGCTGATGGAGGCGCGCCGGGCCAGCGGCTCCACCGCCGCCGGCATGGTGCTCACCCTGGTCATCGTGACCGACGAGGGCAGCGCCTACGACGCCCTCAAGGCCGCCAACGAGGCCTCCCGCGAGCACCCGATGCGCACCCTCGCGGTGATCAAGCGCGCCGGCCGCTCGCCCCGGGCCCGCGCCGAGACCCGGCTGGACGCCGAGATCCTGGTCGGCTCGGACGCCGGCTCCGGAGAAACGGTCATCCTGCGCATGCACGGCGAACTCGCCCTGCACGCCCAGTCGGTGGTCCTGCCGCTGCTGCTGCCGGACGCCCCGACCGTGGTCTGGTGGCCGGACAACGCGCCGCTGCACCCGGCGCAGGACCCGCTGGGCGCGCTCGCCCAGCGCCGGATCACCGACGCCGTCACCGCCGAGTCCCCGGTCGGCCAGCTCGCCCAGCGCTCGCAGAGCTACACCCCGGGCGACACCGACCTGGCCTGGACCCGGATCACCGGCTGGCGCTCGATGCTGGCCGCCGCGCTGGACCAGCGGCCGGCCGCCATCACCTCGGTGGTGGTCGAGGGCGAGTCCTACAACCCCAGCGTCGAGCTGCTCGGCCTGTGGCTGCTCAACCGGCTGAACGTGCCGGTCGAGCGGGTCGTCACCGGCGGCCCCGGCATCACCGCGGTGCACCTGCGCACCAAGGACGGGGACATCACCCTGGACCGCCCGGACGGCCTGATGGGCACGCTCTCCATGCCCGGCTCGCCGGACCGCCAGGTGGCGCTCAAGCGGCGCGAGACCTCGGAGCTGATCGCCGAGGAGCTGCGCCGGCTGGACCCGGACGACATCTACTCGACGGCCGTGCGCACGTCCGTCGAGCGGCTGCGCGAGCCCTCGGAGCACACCGCCCCAGCGGCCGCGGCGGTGCCCGTCGCCGACGCGGCGGCCGCGGCCGCCGACGCCGCGGTAGCCAACCCGGCCCGGGTGACCGCCGACGCGGAGAAGTCCGCCGCGAGGAAGGTCGCGGGCAAGTGCGCCGCCAAGGGCAGCGCATGACGGCCGCGACCCCGCAGCTGGTCGTCCACCGGGACAAGGAGCTGATGGCCCAGGCGGCCGCGGCCCGGCTGATCACCCGGATCGTGGACGCCCAGGCCGCCCGCGGCACCGCCTCGGTGGTGCTCACCGGCGGCCGCAACGGCAACGCCCTGCTGGCCGCGATCGCCGCCTCCCCGGCGCGCGACGCGGTCGACTGGGCCCGGCTGGACCTGTGGTGGGGCGACGAGCGCTTCGTCCCCGCCGCCGACCCGGACCGCAACGCCGTCCAGGCCCGCGCCGAGCTGCTGGACGCCGTCCCGCTCGACCCGGCGCGGGTGCACGAGATGCCCGCCTCGGACGGGGTGGACGGCTCGGACGTGGAGGCGGCCGCCGCCCGCTACGCGGAGGAGCTGGCCAAGGCCGCCGGACCGGGCGACCGGCTCGGCGTCCCGGCCTTCGACGTGCTGCTGCTCGGCGTCGGCCCGGACACCCACGTCGCCTCGCTCTTCCCGGAGCACCCGGGCGTGCGGGAGACCGAGCTGACCGTGGTCGGCGTGCGCGGGGCCCCCAAGCCCCCGCCGACCCGGGTCTCGCTCACCCTCCCGGCGATCCGGGCGGCCCGCGAGGTCTGGCTGCTGGCCGCCGGCGAGGACAAGGCGGGCGCGGTCGCGCTGGCCCTGTCCGGCCCCGGTGAGCTCCAGGCGCCCGCCTCCGGCGCGTACGGCCGCAGCCGCACCCTGTGGCTGCTGGACCGCGCCGCCGCCGAGCGGATCCCGCCGCAGCTGTACCCGCCGGCCTCGGCCTAGGAGCCGCGGAGAACGCCGAAGGGCGCCCCCGTCACTCGACGGGTGGCGCCCTTTGTCGTCAGCTCCTCAGATCTCGCCGCGCAGCTTGGCCAGCGCCTCGGCGAGGATCGCCTCGCCGTCGGCGTCGGTGCGCCGCTCCCGGACGTAGGCGAGGTGGGTCTTGTACGGCTCGTTGCGCGAGGGAGCCGGCGGGTTGTGCTCGTCCTGCCCGGCCGGGAAGCCGCAGCGCGGGCAGTCCCAGGTGTCCGGGATGACGGCCTCGGCGGCGAAGCTGGGGCGCGTCTCGTGCTTGTTGGCGCACCAGAAGGAGATCCTGTTGCGCGGAGCGGACTCGCCGCGCTCCGCCTCCCCCATCGGGCCTGCCCCGACCCTGCTCCCACGGATGGCGTTGCCACTTGCCACGGTCTGACTCCCTGCGTGCTGGTGCGCCGACCCGCCGCGGTGCGCGTCGGTGGCGAAAGTCGTCCTAGTGTAAGCAGGACTTAAGGTTCCGCCACCATCGCCTCCGCCCCCGACCGTCCCAGGATAGGCGCTCGGGCGACGGGGCGTCAGGGCTGTGTCAGCTCTTGTACTTCAGGATCAGGCCCAGCGCGATGATCGAGGCGAACCAGCCGATGCCGACCACGATGGTGATGCGGTCCAGGTTGCGCTCGGCCACCGCCGAACCGCCGCCGGTGGACATCGCACCGCCGCCGAACATGTCCGACAGGCCGCCGCCCTTCCCCTTGTGCAGGAGCACCAGCAGGATCATCAGCAGGCTGAAGATGATCAGGGCAATCGAGAACCCGAGAACCACGACCGGACCAACTCTCTCGTATCTTCGGCGACGGGGCCGGGCCGCTGTCGGCGGTCCGGCCCCAAAGCCTACGTTGCTGCGCGGCGTTAGCCTACTGCCTGCTCACGGTAGCGCACGATCTTGACGAACTCGTCGGCGTCCAGTGAGGCACCGCCGATCAGGCCGCCGTCGATGTCGGGCTTGGCCATCAGGCCGGCCGCGCTCGACGACTTGACCGAACCGCCGTACAGCACACGGACCTTGTCGGCCAGCTCGGCGCTGTACAGCTCGGCCAGGCGGGCCCGGATCGCGGCGCAGACCTCCTGCGCGTCCTCCGGGGTGGCCACCTCGCCGGTGCCGATCGCCCAGACCGGCTCGTAGGCGACCACGATCGACTCGGCCTGGTCCGCCGGAACGCCCTCCAGGGCGCCGTCCAGCTGGGCCAGGGTGTACGCGACGTGGGTGCCGGCCTTGCGGATCTCCAGCGGCTCGCCGATGCACAGGATCGGGGTGACCCCGGCCCGGTAGGCGGCCTTGACCTTGGCGTTGACGATCTCCTCGTTCTCGCCGTGGTACTGGCGGCGCTCCGAGTGGCCGATCACCGCGTAGGTGCACTGGAGCTTGGCCAGCATCGGGCCGGAGACCTCGCCGGTGTAGGCGCCGCCGTCGTGCTGCGAGATGTCCTGCGAGCCGTACTTGATCTTCAACTTGTCGCCGAAGACCAGGGTCTGCACCGACCGGAGGTCGGTGAACGGCACCAGGACGGCGACCTCGACGGCCTCGTAGTCCTTGTCGGCCAGCGCGAACGCCAGCTTCTGAGTGTGCTGGATGGCCTCGAGGTGGTTGAGGTTCATCTTCCAGTTGCCCGCCATCAGCGGGAGACGCTCAGTCATGCTTTCAGCCTTCCAGGGCGGCGAGACCGGGGAGGGTCTTGCCCTCCAGGTACTCGAGGCTCGCGCCACCGCCGGTCGAGATGTGCCCGAACTTCGTCTCGTCGAAGCCCAGGATGCGGACGGCCGCGGCGGAGTCGCCGCCACCGACCACGGTGAACGCGTTGCTGTCCAGCAGGCCCTGCGCGACGGCCTTGGTGCCGTTCGCGTAGTCGGGGTGCTCGAAGACGCCCATCGGGCCGTTCCAGAACACCGTGCCCGCGTCGGCCAGCTTGGAGGCGTACAGCTCGCGGGTCTTCGGGCCGATGTCCAGGCCCTCCTCGTCGGCCGGGATGGCGTCCGCGGCGACGACCGTGGGGTTCGCCGGGGCCTTGGTCTTGAGGTCGGGGAAGTCCGGCGAGACCAGGACGTCCACCGGCAGCACGAACTCGACGCCGCGCGCCTCGGCCCGGGCCAGGTACTCCAGGCAGACCGGGATCTGGTCCTCCTGCAGCAGCGAGATGCCGACCTCGTGGCCCTGGGCCTTGAGGAAGGTGTACGCCATGCCGCCGCCGATCAGGATCCGGTCGGCCTTCTCCAGCAGGTTGTCGATCACGCCGAGCTTGTCGGACACCTTGGCGCCGCCGAGCACGACGACGTACGGGCGCTCGACGTCCTCGGTGAGCTTCTTGAGCACGCCGACCTCGGTGGCGATCAGGTCGCCGGCGGCGTGCGGCAGCAGGGCCGGCAGGTCGTACACCGAGGCGTGCTTGCGGTGCACGGCGCCGAAGCCGTCGCCGACGTACAGGTCGGCCAGGGCGGCCAGCTGCTCGGCGAAGGCCTTGCGCTCGGTGTCGTCCTTGCTGGTCTCGCCGGCGTTGAAGCGCAGGTTCTCCAGCAGCGCGACCTCGCCGTCGGCCAGCGCGGCGACGGTGGCCGCGGCGGACTCGCCCACGGTGTCGGTGGCGAAGGCGACCGGCTTGCCGAGGATCCCGCCGAGCCGCTCGGCGACCGGGGCGAGCGAGAACTGCGGGTCCGGCTCACCCTTGGGGCGGCCGAGGTGGGAGGCGACGACGACCCTGGCACCGCGCTCGACGAGCTTGGCGATGGTCGGCGCCACGGCGCGGATGCGGCCGTCGTCGGTGATCCGGCCGTCCGACAGCGGGACGTTCAGGTCGGCGCGCACGAAGACGCGCTTGCCGGCGACGTCCAGGTCTTCGATGGTCTTCACGGGTTCTTCTGTCTCCTGGGGAGATGGTTGATGCGCAGAGGCGGCACGGCGCAGGGGCCGCCTGAGAAGTCCTTGTACGCAGAACGAGGGCCCGGTCGGCACGTTGTCGCCGTCCGGGCCCTCGCCCCTACATCACGTCAGCTCCCACTGCGTCAGAGCTGGCCACCGACGAGGGTGACCAGGTCCACGACGCGGTTCGAGTAGCCCCACTCGTTGTCGTACCAGCCGAGCACCTTGACCTGGTTGCCCTGGACCATGGTGAGCTGCGAGTCGAAGATGCAGGAGGCCGGGTCGTTGACGATGTCCGACGACACGATCGGGTCCTCGGTGTAGGCCAGGATGCCCTTGAGGGAACCCTCCGCCGCCTTCTGGAAGGCCGCGTTGACCTCCTCCTTGGTGACCTCGCGCTCCAGGGTGACGACCAGGTCGGTGATGGAGCCGGTCGGGACCGGGACGCGCAGCGAGGTGCCGTCCAGCTTGCCCTTCAGCTCCGGCAGGACCAGGGCGGTCGCCTTGGCGGCACCGGTCGAGGTCGGGATGATGTTCTGCGAGGCCGCACGAGCACGGCGCAGGTCCTTGTGCGGGAAGTCCAGGGTCACCTGGTCGTTGGTGAACGCGTGGACGGTGGTCATCAGACCCTTGACGATGCCGAACGCCTCGTTCAGCACCTTCGCCATCGGCGCCACGCAGTTCGTGGTGCAGGAGGCGTTGGAGATGATGTGGTGGTTGGCGGCGTCGTACTTCTCGTCGTTGACACCCAGGACGATGGTGACGTCCTCGTCGGTGGCGGGCGCCGAGATGATGACCTTCTTCGCGCCGGCGGCGAGGTGCTTCTTCGCGGCCTCGGCCTTGGTGAAGATGCCGGTGGACTCGACGACGATGTCGGCGCCCAGGGCGGCCCACGGCAGGTTGGCCGGGTCACGCTCGGCGGTCACCTTGAAGGTGTGGCCGTCGACGGTGATGCTGTCCTCGGTGTGCGAGACCTCGCCCGGGAAGGTGCCCAGGGTGGTGTCGTACTTGAGCAGGTGAGCCAGGGTCTTCGTGTCGGTGAGGTCGTTGACACCGACGATCTCGATGTCCGCGCCCTGGGCCTTGACGGCGCGGAAGAAGTTGCGGCCGATGCGGCCGAAGCCGTTGATGCCTACCCGGATCGTCACGAACCGATCTCCTCGTTAGGTACGCCGGCGCTGAGCCGACGGGGATGAGATTTGGGAAGTCCCCGACCGCCTACGACCCTACCTCTCCCGACCCTGGGAGGGCACATCGCGCCACCTGGCAAGACGTGGCGTGGCGCGTATCCGGGCCCTCCGTCCCCGCCCGCCGGGGCCGTTGGTCCTGGTCAAGTGGTCTTGACCAATTTCGGATCGCCGTCCGGCCCCCGGTCGGACCCCGTCCGCCCCCGTCCGCTCCCGTCCGCTCCCGCCCGCTCCCGGACACAGCTGCGGCCGGTGCCCGGAATCCGGACACCGGCCGCAGCGGTTCGGAGCTAGTTCAGCGCCATCTCGTCGGTCAGGTTGGCCTCGGTACTCGGCAGGCCCAGCTCGGCCGCCCGCTTGTCGGCCATCGCCAGCAGGCGGCGGATCCGGCCGGCCACCGCGTCCTTGGTCAGCGGCGGGTCGGCGAGCGCGCCCAGCTCCTCCAGCGAGGCCTGCTTGTGCTGCATCCGCAGCTGGCCGGCCGCCGCCAGGTGCTCGGGCACCTCCTCGCCGAGGATCTCCAACGCGCGCTGCACCCGGGCGCCGGCCGCCACCGCGGCGCGGGCCGATCGGCGCAGGTTGGCGTCGTCGAAGTTGGCGAGCCGGTTGGCGGTGGCCCGGACCTCGCGCCGCATCCGGCGCTCCTCCCAGGCGAGCACCGACTCGTGCGCCCCGAGGCGGGTCAGCAGCGCGCCGATCGCGTCACCGTCGCGGATGACCACCCGGTCCACCCCGCGCACCTCGCGGGCCTTGGCCGGGATGCCGAGCCGGCGGGCCGCGCCGACCAGGGCCAGCGCCGCCTCCGAGCCGGGGCAGGTGATCTCCAGCGAGGAGGAGCGGCCCGGCTCGGTGAGCGAGCCGTGCGCCAGGAAGGCCCCGCGCCAGGCGGCCTCGGCGTCACAGGTGGCCCCGGAGACGACCGCCGGGGGCAGGCCCCGGATCGGCCGGCCGCGGCCGTCCACCAGGCCGGTCTGGCGCGCGAGCAGCTCGCCGTCCTTGACCACCCGGACGACGAAGCGGCTGCCGCGCCGCAGGCCGCCGGGCGCCATCACCACGAGGTCGGAGGAGTGCCCGAAGATCTCCAGCAGGTCCTTGCGCAGCCGCCGCGCCGCCGCGCCGGTGTCCAGCTCCGCCTCGATCACGATGCGGCCGCTCACGATGTGCAGCCCGCCCGCGAACCGCAGGATCGCCGACACCTCAGCCTTGCGACAGCAGGCCCGGGTGACCGGGAGCCGGCTGATCTCGTCCTTCACCGCTGGAGTCATCGCCATGGCCCGATCCTTCCATGTGTCCGGAAAATCCGGTCGTACGCGGCTGCCAACAGCTCCGGGTCGTGTCGCGGGGTGCCGTCGGTGCGGGCCACCGTGCCGAGCACCAGAGCGGCACCCATCCGCTCGGCGGCCTTCTCCAGTCCGGCCAGGTCCGCCTGGCCGAAGGCGCCGCCCGTGACGGCGCGCTCGTCCACCAGGATCGCATCCACCACCAGGTCGGGAGCGTGGTCGGCGATGACCTCCAGGTGGCGCTGCGGGGTGAAGCCCTCGGTCTCCCCGGGCTGCGGGGCCAGGTTCAGCGTGAGCAGTCGGCGGGCGCGGGTCTCCACCAGCGCCTTGGCCAGCTCGGGCACCAGCAGGTGCGGCAGCACGCTGGTGAACCAGGAGCCGGGGCCGAGCACCACCCAGTCCGCCTCCCGGACCGCCGTGACCGCCTCCGGGACGGCCGGCGGCTCGTCCGGCAGCAGCCGGATCGACTGCACGGTGCCGGGGGTGACGGCCACGTCGGCCTGGCCGCGGACGGCCGTGACCTCGGCCGGGCGGGCCGGGTCGTGGCCGCGCACGGTGGCCTCGATGTCCAGCGGCACCGCCGACATCGGCAGCACCCGGCCCTGGACGTTCAGCAGCCGGCCGACCCAGTCCAGCGCCGCGACCGGGTCGCCGAGCTTCTCCCAGAGCGCCACGATCAGCAGGTTGCCGACGGCGTGGCCGCCCAGCTCGCCGTTGCCGGTGAAGCGCTGCTGGATCACCTCGGACCAGGTGCGGCCCCAGTCGTCGTCCCCGCACAGCGCGGCCAGCGCCTTGCGCAGGTCGCCGGGCGGCAGCACCCCCAGCTCCTCGCGCAGCCGCCCGCTGGAGCCGCCGTCGTCGGCGACGGTGACCACCGCGGTGAGGTCGCTGGTGAGCCGGCGCAGCGCGGACAGCGAGGCGGACAGGCCCTGGCCGCCGCCGAGCGCGGTGATCCGGGGGGCCGGATTGGCCCGGGCGGGACTGCTCCGCGGCCGACCCGGCCACGGGCCGGCCGCCCGCTCCGCGGTCCTGCTCTGCAGCTGTCGCCCGGGCACGTATCCCGCCACAATCACCTCGCGTTCCTCGGCCCCGCCACCGGCACCGCCGGCGGCCCGGCAGGGAAGGCGGCGGTTACTCCCGACCCATGTCACGGTGGACGAGCACCGTCTCGACTCCGTCGGCGATGAGACGCTTGGTCAGACGCTCGGACATGGCGACGCTGCGGTGCTTGCCACCGGTGCAGCCTACGGCAAGCGTCATGTAGCGCTTCCCCTCCCTGCGGTAACCCTCGGTGACGATGCGCAGCAGCTCGGCGTAGCCGTTCAGGAACTCGTTGGCACCGGGCTGCTGGAACACGTAGTCGGCGACGTCCGAGTCGGTGCCGGTACGGGCCCGCAGCTCGGGCACCCAGTGCGGGTTCGGCAGGAAGCGGCAGTCCACCACCAGGTCGGCGTCGACCGGCAGGCCGTACTTGAAGCCGAAGGACATCACGGTGGCGCGCAGCTCGGGCTCGTCGTGGTCGGCGAACTGGGCGTCCAGCTTGGCGCGCAGCTGGTGCACGTTGAGGTTGGAGGTGTCGATCACCAGGTCGGCCTCGCCGCGCAGGTCGCGCAGCAGGTCGCGCTCCTGGGCGATGCCGTCCACGATCCGGCCGTCGGCCTGCAGCGGGTGCGGGCGGCGCACGCTCTCGAAGCGGCGGACCAGCGCCTCGTCGGAGGAGTCCAGGAAGACCACCCGGAGCCGGACGCCGCGCTTCTCCAGCTCGTCCAGCGAGGTGAGCAGGTCGTCGAAGAACTGGCGGCCGCGGACGTCCACGACGACGCCGATCCGGGCGACGTTGCCCTGGGAGCGGGCGCCCAGGTCGACCATGGTCGGGATCAGGGCCGGCGGCAGGTTGTCCACCACGAACCAGCCCAGGTCCTCCAGGCACTTGGCGGCGGTGGAGCGGCCGGCTCCGGACATGCCGGAGATGATCACCAGCTCCGGCGCGTTCTCGGCCACGTCTGACACGGTCACTTCGGTTCCCCGCTCTCGGTCTTTCTGCTGGGGAGAACGCGCACGGCACGGCCGCTCTTCCCCGTCCCGGACAGTCGGGCGGGGTCGGGGCGCGCCGACAGACGGGCGGCGTCGGCCGTCATGGCGTCTCCTGGGATGGTGCGGTCTGGGGTGCTGCGGCCACCGGCTCGGCGGCCTCGTCGGCCCCGTCCTCGATGATCTCGCCGGTCGCGGTGTTGACCGCGGGTGCGGCGGGTGTACGGGACGACAACGCCGCCGCAACAGTTTCCGCGGTGCGGCGCCCGATGCCGGGTACCGCGCAGAGCTCGTCCACGGTGGCGGCCCGGAGCTTCTTCAGCGAGCCGAAGTGCTTGAGCAGCGCCTGGCGGCGAGTCTCGCCGAGGCCCGGGACGGAGTCCAGCTCCCCGGCGGTGAGTCGCTTGGAACGCTTGGCGCGCTGGTAGCCGATCGCGAAGCGGTGGGCCTCGTCGCGGACCCGCTGGAGCAGGTAGAGGCCCTCGCTGGAGCGGGGCAGCACGACCGGGTCGTCCTCGCCGGGCAGCCACACCTCCTCCAGGCGCTTGGCGAGGCCGCACAGCGCGACGTCGTCGATGCCGAGTTCCGCCAGGGCCCGCTGGGCGGCGGCGACCTGCGGCTGGCCGCCGTCGACCACCAGCAGCTGCGGCGGGTAGGCGAAGCGCTTGGGGCGGCCGTCCTCGGTGCGCGGGCCGTCGCCCGGCTGGTCCTCGTCGGGCTCCTCCGGGACGGCCCACTCGCCGGTCTGCTCGCGCTCCTGGAGGTAGCGGCGGAAGCGGCGGCTGATCACCTCGTGCATCGAGCGGACGTCGTCCTGGCCCTCGAAGCCCTTGATCTGGAAGCGCCGGTACTCGCTCTTGCGGGCCAGGCCGTCCTCGAAGACCACCATGGAGGCGACCACGTCCTCGCCCTGGAGGTGGGAGATGTCGTAGCACTCGATCCGCAGCGGGACGGAGTCCAGCTCCAGCGCGTCGGCGATCTCCTGGAGGGCGCGGCTGCGGGTGGTGAGGTCGGAGGCGCGCTTGGTCTTGTGCAGGGCCAGCGCCTGTTGGGCGTTGCGCTGCACGGTGGCCATCAGGTCCTTCTTGTCGCCGCGCTGCGGGATCCGCAGGTCGACCTGGCTGCCGCGCAGCCCGCTGAGCCACTCCCGGACGGGGGCGGCCGGTTCGGGCAGGGCGGGGACGAGCACCTCGCGCGGGACGGACTCGTTGCGCTCGTCCGGGCCGGCGCCGCCGTAGAGCTGCTGGAGGGCGTGCTCGACCAGGCCGGCGGTGTCCACGTCCTCGACCTTGTCGGTGACCCAGCCGCGCTGGCCGCGCACCCGGCCGCCGCGGACGTGGAAGATCTGGACGGCGGCCTCCAGTTCGTCCTCGGCCACGGCCAGCAGGTCGGCGTCGGTGGCGTCGGCGAGCACGATGGCGTTCTTCTCCATCGCGCGCTTGAGGGCGCCGATGTCGTCCCGCAGCCGGGCCGCCTTCTCGTACTCCATCTCGGCCGCGGCCTCCTGCATCTGCTCTTCCAGCCGGCGCAGGTAGTTGCCGGTGCGCCCGGCCATGAAGTCGCAGAAGTCCTCGGCCAGCGCCCGGTGTTCGTCCGCGGAGACCCTGCCGACGCAGGGCGCGGCGCACTTGCCGATGTAGCCGAGCAGGCAGGGGCGGCCGACCTGCCGGGCGCGCTTGAACACGCCGTTGGAGCAGGTGCGGACGGGGAAGACGCGCAGCAGCAGGTCGACGGTCTCGCGGATGGCCCAGGCGTGCCCGTAGGGGCCGAAGTAGCGCACGCCCTTCTTGTGCGCCCCGCGCATCACCTGGACCCGCGGGTACTCCTCGTCGAGGGTGACGGCGAGTTCCGGATAGCTCTTGTCGTCGCGGTACTTGACGTTGAACCGGGGGTCGAACTCCTTGATCCAGGAGTACTCCAGCTGGAGCGCCTCGACCTCGGTGGCGACCACGGTCCACTCCACCGAGGCGGCGGTGGTCACCATGGTCGCGGTGCGCGGGTGCAGACCGGCGAGGTCCTGGAAGTAGGACGACAGCCGCGGCCGCAGGCTCTTGGCCTTGCCGACGTAGATGACCCGGCCGTGGGCGTCACGGAACTTGTAGACGCCCGGGGAGGTCGGGATCGCGCCCGGCGCCGGGCGGTAGGTGCTCGGGTCAGCCATGGGTCCACCGTACCGAGTTCGGCTGGAAGTCGATCAACTGCTTCAGCTCGGGGTCACCTTGAGGTTGCCGCCCTCGACCGTGACCGCGTAGGAGGGCAGCGGGGTGGGGGCCGGGCCGTCCTGCACCGCGCCGTCGGCGATGGCGAACCGGCTGCCGTGGCAGGGGCACTGGATCTGCTGGTTCTTGACCTGGTCCACGATGCAGCCGGCGTGGGTGCACTTGGCGCTGAACGCCTTGTACTGGCCGGCGGTCGGCTGGGTGACGACGATCTTCTGCTCGCGGAAGACCTTGCCGCCGCCCTCCGGGACGGCCGAGGCCGGGCCGAGGTCCACCGGACCCTTGGCGGCGCTGCCGGCGTCCGAGGAGCCGGCGGAGGAGCTGCAGCCGGTGACCGCCACGGTGCCGCCGGCCGCCAGCACGGCCGCGGCTCCGCAGAGCAGGGTGCGGCGGGAGGTGGCGGGGCTGGTCTCGGGGGCCTCGGACATCGGTGCGCTCCTACGGTGTGCTGCTGCTGCGAGGGACCACGGAAGTCTATGCCGCACCCGCCCCGGGGGGGGGGGGGGGGGGGGGGGGGGGGGGGGGGGGGGGGGGGGGGGGGGGGGGGGGGGGGGGGGGGGGTGGGTGGGGGGGGGGGGGGGGGGGGGGGGGGGGGGGGGGGGGGGGGGGGGGGGGAGGGGGGGGGGGGGGGGGGGGGGGGGAGCGGTGG